>CAMCQR010000006.1 GCA_945877115.1 Synechococcus sp. UW140
AGGAGCGCCTGTTGGTCCATCTGCAGCATTGGGCCGGCCCCCGCCACTGCCACTGGGATCCCCTGGCCCTGCTGGGGGTGCGCGCCGAGCTATCAGCCCTGCTGGCCCCCCTCGGCTCCTTTGAAGAGCATCGCTTCGGGGTTGGTTCGCAGGCCGGCTGCAATCTGATTTTGCGCCTGCCGGGCCGCCAATCCCATCGAGCCCCATTGCTGGTGGGCGCCCACTACGACGGTCCGTTGCATTCCCCCGGCGCCGACGACAACGCCACGGGGTTGGCGGCCCTGGTGGAGTTGGGGCGGTTCTGGGCCGTCCAGCCGCCCCGGCGGCCCGTTTGGCTGGTGGCCTTTGACCAGGAGGAATTGGGCTTGCTGGGCAGCCTCGCCCTGGCGGCCCAGCTCAAGGCCAGCGGCCAGCAGCTGGGACTGATGGTGAGCCTGGAGATGCTGGGTTACACCTCCAGCCAGCAGCGCTATCCCCTGGCGGCGATGCGCCATCTCTATGGCGAGCGGGGTGATTTCCTGGCCCTGGTCGCCAACCTCAAGGCCTTACCCCTGCTGCCAGCGCTGGCCCGGCGCCTGGGGCGCCATGTGCCCACCAAGGTATTGCCGGTGCCCCAGGCCGGCCGCCTGCTGCCGGATGTGCGTCGTTCCGACCACAGCCCCTTCTGGGACCAGGGTTACGCCGCCGTCATGGCCACAGACACCTCCTTTCTGCGTAACCCCCACTACCACCAAGCCAGCGACACCATCGCCAGCCTCGATCTGCCCTTTCTGACGGCGGTGACCACCGGCCTGGCCCAGGGCCTCTCGGCCCTCTGAATTTGCGTTCTGCTCCTTTGCGAGCCCCTGGTTTCAGCCGCCGCAACGCCCCGGCGGTGCCAGCAGCGCCGCTGGGGCTTCATAGGTAGATGCAGGCCGCCGTTGGCGCTGGTCCGACCCCTCCGGCCGCGGCTTGGGACTCAAGGGCCGGCAGAAGCGAATCCGGTAGCTGTTGTGGGCCGCTCCCACCTGGGCCATCAGGGCTTCGCGGGCTTCGTGGTGCAGTTCCTCCAGGCTGGGGGCCTGCACGTGCAGGGAGCGATCCGGAGCGGTGGCTTCGATATGACCTGGCCGCTCCGTCGTCACTAGGAAAACGATCTCGCGCATTCCGTTCTCTTGTCTGCTGATCTAAGGGTGGTTCCAGCTTCATCGCCCTGGACCCGGGTTGGAGGACTTCTGGGATACGGGCATCCGTAGTCACGGCTATCCCTTGCCACGATGCTGGGGCCAGCCCTGATTCCACCGCCATGAACGCGCCGGGTTCCGCCTTCGGGCGTCTCCACGCCTACCTGCACCAGACCCGGCTGCTCGGCTCCATCAGTAGTGCCCTCTATTACGACCAGAACACGGTGATGCCAGCGGCGGGGGCCCCCTGGCGCGGCGAGCAACTGGCCCTGCTGGCCACCCAGTTGCACCAGCGTCAGAGCCAACAGGAATACGTCGACCTGCTGGCCGCCGCCGCCGGCCTGCAGCCCGATTCGCCGCCCGAAAGTCACCGCAACCTGCAGTTGTTGCGCCTCGAACTGGAGCGCCAGCGCTGTCTCGATCCCGACCTGGTCGGCCGCCTCGCCCAAGCCCAGTCCCGGGGCAATGCCCTGTGGCAGGAGGCCCGGCGCACCGATGATTTTTCCCTGTTCGCGCCGGCCCTCCAGGAGCTGCTCAACCTGCGCCGCGACCAGGCCGCCCAGCTGGCTGCCGCCGAGCCGATCGCCCGCAGCCCCTGGGAAACCCTGGCCCAACCCTTCGAGCCCGACATCAGCAAGGCCCGTCTCGACGAGCTGTTTGCCCCCCTCAAGCAGCAGTTGCCGGCCCTCCTGGAGCGGGCCGCGGTGCTGGGCGAGCGCTCCGAGGCCGGCCCAGCGCATGAGTTGGATCTTGCCGAGGGGGCCCAGGAGTCCCTCTGTGCCGAGTTACTGGAGGGTTGGGGCTATGACCCGCGCCGCTGCCAGCGGGCCAGGTCGGCCCATCCGTTTTCCTGCACGGTCGGGCCCCAGGACTTCCGCATCACCACCCGGGTCGTGCCGGGCCAGCCCTTGTCGGCCTTCCTGGCCACGGCCCACGAATGGGGCCATTCGCTTTATGAGCAGGGCCTGCCCCGGGATGGCCATCACTACTTCCCCTGGCCCCTGGGGGAGGCCACCTCCATGGGGGTGCACGAGAGCCAATCGCTGTTCTGGGAATGTCGGGTGGCCCGCAGCCGCGCCTTCGCCGACCGCTGGTATCCCCGCTTCCAGGCCGCCGCGGGCGCCGGGGCCTGGGGCAGCGGCCGGGCCTTCTGGCGCTCCCTCAATCCGCTGCGGCCCGGCCTGATCCGGGTGGAGGCCGATGAACTCAGCTATGGCCTCCACATCGTGCTTCGCTACGAACTGGAGCTGGAGTTGGTCGAAGGCGGCCTGCCGGTGGCCGACCTGCCCGCCGAATGGAACCGCCGCATGGTCGCCCTGCTCGGCCTGCGGCCGTCCAGCGACAGCGAAGGCTGCCTCCAGGACATCCACTGGGCCGAGGGGCTGTTTGGCTATTTCCCCTCCTATGCCCTGGGGCACCTCATCAGCGCCCAGCTGAGCCAAACCCTGGAGCAGGACCTCGGGCCCCTGGAAACCCTCGTGGCGGCCGGCGAAGAAGACCGGCTGCGGGGCTGGCTGGCGTCCCATGTCTGGCCCCTGGGCCGCTCGGTCAATGGCGAGGAGCTGGTGCAGCGGGTGACGGGCCTGCCCCTGGGGGCGGAGCCCTTTCTCACCTACTTGGCCGCCAAGGTGGACCGGCTGGCTGGTTGAACGGGGAGTCTTTCCTTAAGATTCCAGCGCTTTGCCCCCTCCCCTTGGCGAACATCGACCACGCCCCCAGCCGCACGATGCTCAACCTTCTGCACGTGCTGCCGGCCTTCGCCGACGAGGGCAAGCTGCGGTTGAACGCGATCGTCGAGCTCAATTCAGCCACGATCAACAAGTACGAGCTGATCACCGAAACCGGCCACCTCAAGCTGGACCGGGTCGGTTACTCCTCCCTGGCCTACCCCTTTGCCTACGGCTGCATCCCCCGCACCTGGGATGAGGATGGCGATCCCCTGGACATCGAGATCGTGGGCGTCACCGAACCCCTGGTCCCCGGTTCCCTGGTGGAGGCCCGCATTATCGGCATCATGAAATTCGACGACGGCGGTGAGGTCGACGACAAGGTCATCGCCGTTCTGGCGGATGACAAGCGCATGGACCACCTCACCTCCTATGAACAGCTGGGGGCCCAGTGGGTCACGGAAACCACCTATTACTGGGAGCACTACAAAGACCTCAAAAAACCGGGCACCTGCCACGTCAATGGCTTCTTTGACAGCGCCGAGGCCGTGAGGGTGATCAAGGAGTGCGAGGTGCGCTATACCTCAACCATCGACGCCAAGTTGGTGGGCTGATCCGCCCCCATACCCCTGTCATCGGACCCGCCTGGGCCTTTCCCTGTCAACCCGTTCCGCGATTCACCCATGAGCCCCAATCCCTGCGGCCCAGCCGTTTTCCCCTCCCGTTCTGGGGTTGCCCAGGCCCTGGGTTGGGGCCTGCGCACCCCTGGCCTGATGGCCGCGGCGCTGGTCCTGGGAGCCATGCCGAGTCTGGCCGTGGAACCCCCGCCGCCCTTGCCTGCCATGCCGTTGGCCAGCCCCACCGTCGCCCGTCCCCAGACGGCAACAGGTGCGGCCCCGACCCGGGACGGCCGTGCCTCGGGTGCCTCACGTCCGGGGCTGCCGGCCGCCACGGCCGCCCCCGCTGCCGCCACGGCCGCCACCTACACGAACACCCGCGAGATCCGTCTGCAATTGGGTAAGCGCACCATCAGCCTGGTGGACAATGGCCAGGTGCTGGGCAGCTGGCCGGTGGCCATCGGTGACCCCGCCACCCCCACACCCACGGGTCGTTTCGTGGTGCGCAACAAGGTGGTTAATCCCCAGTACCAGAGCACCAAGAGCGGTAAAAACAACCCCACCATCGGCCCCCTGGGTCCCCTGGGCGATCGCTGGCTGGGCTTCCACACCACCGCTAAAGACCAGTTCGGCATCCACGGCACTCCGCCGGCCTGGGAGCAGTGGGTCAAGACCCGCTCCGCCGTCTCCCATGGCTGCGTCCGCATGCTGGGTCCCCATGTCCGCCAGCTGTTTGACCAGGTGGAAGTGGGCACGCCGGTGATCGTGACCCCCTGAGGCCTGCGGGGCGGCGGCATGGGCCTTGCTTCAGTCCTTGCCGCACCGACCCGCAGCCAAATCCGAAGAGATTCTGTGGATCGGTCGGTCTTGGGTCTTCAATCCAAGACTTTCCACTAGGTTTTCTTACCTGATCTGCCTCTTGACGTCCCTGGCTCGGCGTCAATCGTTCTATGCGCTCCGACCGTTCCCCCCGATACACCACCGATCAGCTCAACAGCACCGCCCTGAAGTGGGGCAGCGATGGCGAGCTTTCGGACCTCGACCTGAAACGGATCCTGGGGTTGCTTTCTCAGGCTGATCCTGTGGCTGAGGCGCTGCTGGCTAGGGATTGCTCCGAAATCGCGTCCTGATGGTCGTGGCGGGCCAGGGCCAGGGCCAGGCCATCGCGACTGGCCAAACCCCGCAACGCATCGAGTCCCAGGCCGTTGGAGGGCAGCCCCCTGGGTAGGGGGCCAGCTGACACGGCGAAAACAGGCACCTGACGGATGCCTTGGGAGCCCAGTTGGTCCTCCAAATCACCGAGATGGGCCGAATCCGGTAACCAGACCAAATCATTGCGGCGGCATTCGCCCAAGCTCACGGGTTTCCCCTGTTGGTGAGCAGCGTTCAAGGCCTGCTGTAAATCGGTGAGGGTGACGATGCCCACCACGTTGACCTCGGCTGGATCCACCACCAGTACGCAGTGGCCGTGGGCGACAATTAAATCGCTCAGGGCAGTCGTTGCTGGGGTTTGGGCCGGCAGAACCAGGGGAGCCTCCGGTTCCAGGGCCTCAATCACAGCCACGGCCGCCAGCCGTTCGCGCCGGCGTTCTTCGTTGCGGTCGGCTCCCAGCAGGGTCGTGGGTTTGACGCTCTGCCAGCGGTCGACAAGGGCCGCACTCAAACCGGCCGCCGCCATCAAGGGCAACACGATGCGGATGTCCCGGGTCAGTTCGAACAACAGCAGCAGGGCCGTCAGGGGAGCCCTGACGCTGCCGGCCAGCACCGCCGCCATGCCCACCATGGCGTAGGCGGGGGCTTCGGCCACCGGCAAACCGAGCCCCCCTTCCCCCAGCAACTGCCCATAAACGCTGCCTAAGGTCGCCCCCAGGAACAGGGCCGGGGCGAAGCCGCCGCCCACGAATCCGGAGGCAGTACTGACGCTGGTCGCCAGTAATTTCACGCCCAGCAGCGCCACCAACGTGAGCAGGGGGATGCCTTGATCACTGCCCAAAAGGGCCTCAATCGTGTCGTAACCGACGCCGAGCACCTGGGGGAAAGCGAGGGCCATGCCCCCCACCGCCGCCCCCCCCAAAGCGGTGGCCAGGCCCGGGGGGAGGCGTTCCAGCAGGCGTTGCACGCGGCCATCCCGGCCGGCCGCCATCAGCTTGATCAGGGCGAGGGAAAGCAGGCTGGCTAGGACTCCCAGGCCCAGGTATAGGGGCAGTTCCAGCGGCGAGCGCACCTCATAGGCGGGCAGCCGCAGGATCGGTTCATCGCCCAGCATCAACTGGGTCACCAGGGCTGAGGCCACTGCCGCCACCAGCACGGCCCTCAGGTTGGGGCGGCTGGCGTTGGTATTGGCATTGCCCTCAAAGGCAAAGAACACCCCCGCAATCGGGGCCTTGAAACCCGCTGCTAGGCCAGCGGCCACCCCCGCGGCGACCAGGGTCTGCTGGGACTGGGGCGACAGGCGTCCCACGCGGGCCCACCACAGTCCCAAGTTGCCGCCACTCTCGACGCTGGGGCCCTCAGGCCCCAGGGAGGCGCCACTGCCAAGGCTGAGGGCCGCCGTTAACAGGCGTAGCAAAGGCGGTACGGGGGCCGGATCTTCGGCGCCCTCGGCCATGGCCATCAGGCTGGGCACGCCCGGTCCCAGGGGGCCGAAGAAGCGGCGCAACACCCCCACGGCCAGGCCCCCCAAAGTGGGTACCACCACCACAGGCCAGAGGGTCAGCCAGTCCGGGGCGGCAGGTCCGGGAGATGGCAGGGGCGCCGGGGCCGCTGCCGGGGGAGTTCCGGTCAGAAAACCGATGCTACCTAGGCCCAGTTGCAGCAGGGCCTGGAGGGGTGTGGCCGCATCGTTGGTCGGGGGGGGGGGCAAGGCCACCGGCGCTGCAGGTACCTGGGCTGCCGCCGCTACCGCCACCGGGGAGCGGCTGATCTCCAGCAGCCCTTCAACAAAGGAACCAAAGAGGAAGTTATTGAGGAAGTCGAGGATGTTATGGAAGGCCACGATCGCCAGACCGGTGCTGATCCCCACCAGGGCGGCCCAGGCGAGCAGCGTCCACTCGAAGGGAAAACCCTGGGCGCTTAGGCGCCGGTCGGTGTTGGGTTGCAGGGGGGGGCGTCGAACCTTGGCGGGCAGTTCAGCCCTTACCACCGTGACGGGGTCCAGGGTTGGCACTTCGGCTCCGGCTTCAGGCTTCGGGTCGGACGGTGGCAAAGATCTCCTCCAGAATCTCGCCCGCCCCCCGGGCCCTGAGGGTTTGGGCCAGGGCCACTCCGATCGCTTCCGGGTCGGACTGGTCGCCGCGGGCCCCATCCCGGATCAGGCGCTGACCATCCAGACTGGCCACCATCCCCGTCAGCACCAGGGTGTCGCCTTCAAAGTGGGTATTGACGCCGATGGGCACCTGACAGCCCCCCTCCAGCTCCCGCAGGAAGGCCCGCTCGGCCAGGCAGCGCCGGGCGGTGGGCAGATGTTCCAACACCTTGATCTGGGCGAGCACGGTGGCATCGCCCTGGCGGCATTCGATGCCGAGGGCCCCCTGCCCCACCGCATGCAGGGAAATTGAGGGATCAATGCGTTCGTGGATGCGGTCGGCCAGCCCCAGGCGCTCCAGCCCCGCTGCCGCCAGGATCAGGCAGTCGTAGGCGCCGGAATCGAGTTTTTCGAGGCGGGTGATCACATTGCCCCGCACATCCTTGAAGACCAGCTGGGGAAAATGGTGTCGCAATTGGGCCAGGCGCCGCAACGAGCTGGTGCCCACCACGGCCCCTGCCGGCAGGGTGGCCAGGCTGAGATCACGATGACGTTCATGCACGACCAGGGCATCTGCGGGGTCCTCCCGCTCGGTGATGCACCCCAGCATCAACCCGTCGGGCAGGTTGGTGGGCAGGTCCTTGAGGCTGTGGACGGCGATATCCGCCTGGTCCACCAGCATCTGGGCTTCCAATTCCTTGGTGAATAGGCCCTTGTCTCCGATCTTGGCCAGGGCCACATCCAGGATTTTGTCGCCCTGGGTGGCCATGGCCTCAATGCTGATCGCCAGATCCGGATGGGCCTCAAGCAGAGAATCACGCACCCAGTGGGTTTGGACCATGGCCAGCTGGCTGCGGCGGGAGGCGATGCGCAGGGAGGGGCTGGTCATCAGAGGGCGGCAGGGCAGGCGGAGTTGCCAACAGGCTTGGGAAGCCTAGGCAGCGGCGGGTTCGCCAGCCAGCCCTGCCGCCGCGAACAGGTCCAGGGGTAGGGGGCCCCAGGTCCCTTCCACGCTGGGATCCTCTGGGTGGTGGCCGGTGATCAACAGACCTTCGCCCAGACCGTTCTCCTGGCGCAGCTGATAGGTGCCGGTGCGCTGGTTCCCCTTAAGAAACACCGAGTGACCTGGGGCGACGGAGGCGGTGTCGCTGGCTGCTACCAGGCTGGACCAGCCCAGGCCGGACTCCAACGCCCGCAGGGCCGCCAAAGCTTCCGCTTCACCCGGGGCCATCACCCCCACGGTGAACCATTGGCAACGGGCCAGGGCAAGGACCAGCTCCTGTTTCAACTGTTGCCGTTGGGCCAGGCCCAACGTTGGGGCGGTCCGTAGCCCCCGCAGGCGCTCGAGGTTAAGGGTCTCGCCAGCGGGCTCTTGGGCGAGGGCAGGGGACGGGGGGGTGGGGGCCAAGGGATCGGCTTGCAGTGCTCCCATGATGGGGGGGCATGGTGTCTTGCCTGGGCCAGGCTCCCCTGTCTCTCGCTCAGCTTTGGGGGTCGCGCCGCGTGCGCCAGAGCGCCAGGCAAAGGGTGAGCCAGGCGGTGCCCACGGCCCCGCCGGCCAGCAGGTCGCTGGGCCAATGGGCCCTGGCCACCAGGGTGCTGAACCACACCAGGGTGATCCAGACGCTGGCGGCCACCACAAGGGGGCGCCGCAGCTGGGGATAGTGGGCGGCCAGGATTGCCACCATGGCGAAATAAAAGGCAACCGATCCGGCCGCATGCCCACTCGGGAAGCTGTGTCCCTCCACCACCAGGAGCTTTTCGGGGGGCCGGGAACGGTCAAACAGGGGTTTGAGCACCAGATCCACGATCGCCAGGATGCCCCCGGTGGAGACCACCATCAGGCCGAGGTCGCGCCACCAGCGCTTGAGGGCTAGATAGGCCAGGGAGACTGCCACTAGCAGGCCGGTAAAGCCGACACCGCTGAGTTGATAAACCTTAAGCAGGCCATTTTGCAGGCCCCGTGGCAACCAGTCGTGCAGACCGTCTAGCAGGGTGCGGTCCAGGGCTTGGGCCGCTTCCACTTTGAGTAACTGGGCCAGGGTTGCCACCAGGGCGATACAGAGGGCCACCAGGGCCAGATCCCAGGATCTCAACTCCAGCTTCATGGGTTCACGGCCCTTGGCGGGGTGAGGCGCCAGAGCTCCTGCTCGCCCCGACGGGCCAGCCGTTGAACGGCAGCATCCGGCAGACGGAGTTGGTCAAGTTGGCGACGATCTCCCAGGAGGCGGATGGAGGACGGCCGCTGGTTGGGGCCACCCGGCCCTGGTTCCAACTCCTTGAGACGGTCCTGGAGTTCGTCGTTCCCGGAGACGAAACGGGCCGTTTCGCCGCCATAAAACAAGGTGCTATACCGCTTGGTGCCAACCACCCAGAGCGGTTCGTCGGGGAGGGCCAGGCGGCGTGCCTCCAGGGCCAGTTGCCGCGGTGGGGCCTGCCGTTCCCGATCCAGCAGGGGGCCCAGGGGGGCGATCACGAGGGCCAACAGGCCCGCGAAGCCGACCAGGTTGGCTAAGTAGAGCCAGCGCCCCTGGCCCCGCACCAATAGCCAGGCACTGGCTAGGGCCATGGCTGCCAGGACGATCGCCAGCCACAGCGGCAGGCCGGAGCTGGCCAAGGCGGCGCCCAGATGGGGGTAGGCGGGGTCCGTTGCCGCCCAACGGGGGGCCTGGAGGCTGGCCAGGGCCAGGCCCCCCAGCAGGGCGGTCTGGGTCCAACCGGCGGCGCTGACGGGCCAGCCGCTGGGATCCCTAGGGGCCGAGCTCCCGGGGCGGCGCCCCTGTTGCTGCCCCTGGGCAGGCCATGGTCGCCAGTACAGCCCAACCAGCAGACTGGCGGCTGGCAGGGCAGGCAGGATGTACCCGGGCAGTTTGGTGGCGGCCGCCGAAAAGAAGGCCACCACCAGTCCTAGCCACAGCACTAGAAAGAGTTGCAGCTCATCGGCGCAAGGGCCAGGTCCAGCCCCCCGACTGGGGCTCCACCAGCGCCCGCGACCGATGAGGGCGGCTGGCAAAAAGAAGGTCCAAGGCAATAGCAGCAGCAGCAGCCAGGGCAGGTAGAACCAGGGGGGGCCCGGATGGGCGTAGAGCACGCTGGTGAAGCGCTTCAGGTTGCTGAAGCCCAGAAACCCGTTCAGAAAGGCGTCGCCATTGGCCTCGGTGGCCGCGCTGTACCAGGGCAGCACAACCCCAAGAAACAAAAGGGCCATGGCCAGCAGGGGAAACGGCCGGGCCCAGCGGCGCCAGTGGCCTCGCCAGGTCAGGAAAGCCCCGATCACCAAGGCCGGTAACAGCAGCCCCACGGGCCCCTTGGCCAGTACGGCGATGCCGCTGAACAGGGCCAGGGCGATGCGGCCCATGGGTTCCCAGAGGCGATGGCCCGCTAGCCGATGGCTGATCAGAAAGCCGAAGAGCGCCAGGCTGATGGCACTGGCCAGAAACATGTCCGTGGTGGCGGTGCGCCCCCAGCCGATCCAGCCCGGGGTCGTGGCCAGCACCCCCGCCGCCACGCAGGCCCGGATCAGCCGGGTGCGGGGTGCTTCCGGGGTCGATCCCCACAGATAGACCAGTCCGCAGGCCGCCATCACTGTGGCTGTTGCGGCCAGGGCCACCGGCAGGCGCGCCGCCCACTCCGTCGCCCCGAATAAACGAAAGCTCTGGGCCACCATCCAGTAGCCCCAGACCGGGTAATCGAAGAAGGTCTGGCCGTTCCACCAGGGTGTGATCCAATCGTGGCGCTGCACCATCTGGTGGGCGACTTCGACGAACAGGGCCTCGGTCTTGTCCATCAGCCCCAGGCTGCCGAGGCCATTGAAGAAAGCCAGCCAGCAGACGCTCAAGAGCGTGAGCAGGGGCAGCAGGGCAGAAAAGGGAGACAGGGCGGTTGGCCTGGGCGGGGCTGCAGCGGTGATAGGAATAACCCATCGGCTCTGGTCAGGTCTGGGATCAGCCTGCATCGGCCAGAGTCTTTAACGACTCCATAACCTACGACTGCATGACCAGAGGAGTGTTCTCCCTGGTAGGAGTCCGCCGAGAAGGGCTGCCGAGGCAGGGCTTACGAACAGAAAGGGCTCACGAAGGGGTATTCCAAACGAAACGGGAAGAGGCGGCATACTTCCAGACGAAGTCGACGGCGATGCCCGCCAGTACGGCCAGCAGGGTCTGGTGGCTGACGCGATGCAGGAACGCCGAGGAGACGCCGATGTTGGCCACCATGCCCAGGGAGGTCACCACAAGGAAGCGCACCAGCCCTCCGATCAGATTGGGCCCTTTGAGCTGTTGGGCGCGAAAGGTGAGGCTGTTATTGATCAGGTAGTTGGAGCTGGCGGTGGCCACAACGGCCACGGCCTGGGCCGCCTCGAAACTGAAGCCGAACAGTCGACGCGCCAGGCCATAGAGCACCAGGTGCAGCAGGACGCCGCTGCCACCGACGAGGCCAAAACTGATGGCGCGGCGCGGCAGTAAACGGCCTAGCAATGTATGCAGAATGGAGAGGCCAAGATCCCAGACCACGGCAAGATTCAGCTTCGATTCACCGCTGGTCCGGGGCTGGAAACTCAGGGGAATTTCGCTCACCTTGAGCTGGCCGTGGCTGATGGCGAGCAGCTCATAGAGAAACTTGAAACCGTTGACGTCGACTTGCCTCACCCAGGGCAGGCAACGTTCCGGTACGAGGCCAAAGAAACCGCTCATGTAGTCCGTTAAGCGGCGATAACCAGGCAGGCTGAACCTGGCCACCTGGTTGGCCAGGTTGGAGTTGCGCTGGCGCTGCTGGCTGAGGCCCAGGATCGCCGCATCGGCATGAAAGCGGCTGCCGATCACCAGATCGCTGTCAGACGACCGCAGCTGCTCCAGTAACTTCCTCACTGCAGCCGGCTCGTGCTGGCCGTCGCTGTCCATGACCACCACCAATTCGCCGGTGGCATTTAGCAGTCCTTCCTTGATGGCGCTGGAAAGGCCAAAACGGCCAACCCGTCTAACAAGCCTAATGAAATCGTGGCAACGAGAGAGTCGTAAGACTTCATCGGCCGTGCCATCGGCCGAGTCGTCATCTACGAATAACACTTCGAGTCGATAGTCATTGGCCAAGTCAGCGAGCTTGGCCACTATAGGTGCAATGTTGTCGCGTTCGTTATAAGTTGGTAAAACGATCGAGAGTTTTAGGTTAGGACCCAAGGGATGAATCCATCATTTGATGTATTCCTTCAGGACGCCATTGCGGTTGGGATGGCGTAGTTTGCGCAGGGCTTTAGCTTCAATCTGGCGAATGCGTTCGCGGGTCACATCAAAGATCTGGCCAATTTCCTCCAGGGTCTTCATGCGGCCGTCGTCGAGGCCGTAGCGGAGCCGCAGCACATCGCGCTCCCGGGGACTTAGGGTGGCCAAGACCCCCTCCAAGTCTTCGCGCAAGAGATTTTTGGCAACATCTTGTTCGGGGTTTTCGATGTCGGCTTCGATAAAGTCACCCAGCCTGGAGTCTTCCTCTTTGCCAATAGGGGTTTCCAGGGAAATGGGCAGTTGGGCCGACTTGGCAATGAAGCGCAGTTTTTCAATAGTCATCTCCATGCTTTCGGCAATCTCTTCCTCGGTGGGCTTGCGGCCAAATTCTTGGCTGAGCACCTTGGTGGTTTTTTTGATGCGGGAGATGGTTTCGTAGAGGTGAACCGGCAGGCGAATCGTGCGGCTCTGATCCGCAATGGCACGGGTGATGGCCTGGCGGATCCACCAGGTGGCATAGGTGGAGAATTTGTACCCTTTTTCGTGGTCGAATTTTTCGGCGGCCCGAATCAGGCCGAGGCTGCCTTCTTGAATCAGATCTTGGAAAGATAGACCACGATTCATGTATTTCTTGGCAATGGATACAACCAAACGTAGGTTGGATTGAACCATCTTTTCCTTGGCCCGTCGCCCCAGCATCAACCGCCGCCGGAACTTGATCAGGGGCATCTCGACGAGAGCGGCCCATTCTTTCGTATCGGGATAATGGCCGTGGTCGGTTTCGAACTGGGTGGCTAATTCCTCGAGCTGCAGCAGGTCGGCGATCTTGCGGGCCAGTTCGATTTCCTCATCCGGCCGCAGTAGGCGGATGCGGCCGATTTCCTGCAGATAGACGCGGATGGAATCCTCGGTGTAAACACCTTTGGGTCCCACCTTGATGCTGCTCAAGGCCCGGGCACTGCGGCTGTCTTTACCCTCGTCGCTGGCTCCTTCCAGGTCGCCGAGGTCATCCAAGTTGGCCTCGACTGCATCGGCCGCCACCAAAAGGTCGTTAGCCGTTGCATCGAGGCTGGGACCTGGGTCGGTGGCCTCAACGGCTGGGGTGGTCTTGCGTGCAGTCTTGGTTTTGCCCCCACTGGCTTTGGCCGCCGTTTTGGGAGCGGCCTTCTTGGTGCCGCTGGCTTTGGTTGCTGCCCCGGTCGCTGCCTTGGTCTTGTCGGAGATCAGCTCCAGGACCTCCAAGGGGGACGACTCAGCCACCAGATTCGTGGTCAGGGTTTCGCTGGCGACGGCGCTGGTGGAATCAACCTTGGCGGCTACGGGGGTCATGGAATCTCAGTGGGGAAGACAACCTGGGCAGAGCGGGAGCCTTCGCTGCCGATGGCGATCGCTGCAAAACGATCGGAAGCGACGCAGGCTTTCGGTGTTGGGGGATGATGGTGGAGAAGCCAGGGATCCGATGGACAAGCGGATCCCCCGTTGCGGGGGGCTATGGGTCGGCCATGAAGTCAGGGGGGAAAGGCGATCCGGTGGCGCTGAGGAGGCAACGCTTGAAATCCGGCTTCAGGGCCCCGTTGAACTTCTCCATGGACGGAACTCTGCCTGGTTCCGACGGCAGTCTGGAGGACTGCCCAACACCGACATTCTAGGAATGGCGTGAGAGTTTTGCAAGATTGGACAAGATTGGAACGGCCTGCTTTGAGCGCACCAGCGGTCGTCCCTGCGGCTCCGACCTGGGCAGAGGTCTGGCTGGAGGCCGGCAGGGAGGGCCGGGTCTTCACCTATGCCAACCCCCAGGAGTGGCCCCTCTCTCTTGGGGACTTGGTGCTGGTTCGGCTCCAGGGGAGGCGCCACTCCGGTCTGGTCGTTGGATTCCCCACAGCCCTCGGCGGCGATTTGGGGGAAAGGACCCTGCAGCCCATCGAAGCGGTGTTGCAATCCGCCGCCATCGATCCCGGTTGGCAGGACCTGGTGGCGGAGGTCGCCCAGGCCACCCACACAAGCCTTTTTCGCACCTTACGAAGTGTGTTGCCCCCGGGCTGGCTCGGCCAGCGCTCCGCAACGCGCAAGGATCCAGGGGCGACCGAGCGGCAGGTGCTGGCGGTGCGATTGGCCGAAGCGGCAGACCCCACGGCGGAGGCCTTGGCCGCCCTGCCGAAGCGCCAGGGGCAGGTGGTGGCCCATCTGGCCACCCTGAAGGAACCAGTTGCCCAGAAGGATCTGCTAGCTGCCCTCGGATGCAGCGCCAGTGTGTTGTCGGCCTTGGAATGCCGGGGGTTGATCGAGCGGCAGCGGCTGAGCCGGTCCGCTGCCATGCCGGCGGGGTCGGCAGCAATCCGGCCCCTCCCTGGACCTGAGGAGTCGCCTCCCTCCCTCAGCCCCGCCCAGGCCGAAGCCGTTGCATTCATCAGCGGCGGGACGGGGCTGGCTGAGTTCCTGCTCTGGGGGGTGACCGGATCGGGTAAGACGGAGGTGTATCTCCACGCTGCGTCCGGCCAGCTGCAGGCCGGACGCAGCGTGCTGCTGCTCGCTCCCGAAATCGGCCTGATCCCCCAGCTTCTGGATCGCTGCCGCCGCCGCTTCGGAACCCAGGTGCTCGAATACCACAGCGGCATGGGCGAGCGGGAACGGGTGGCTGTCTGGCGGGCCTGCCTGGAGGCCGCCGGGCGGAAGCCCCTGGTCGTGGTGGGGACCCGCTCCGCAGTGTTTCTGCCCCTGGGTGCCTTGGGATTGATCGTGCTGGATGAGGAGCATGACGGCTCCTATAAGCAGGAGAGTCCGATGCCCTGCTACCATGCCAGGGATGTGGCCCGCCTGCGGGCCCGTCGCTCGGGGGCCAGGCTGGTGCTGGGCAGCGCCACCCCATCGCTGGAAACCTGGTGGGCTTGCCACGAACCCCAAGCTCAGTGTGGCTTGTTGCGGTTGCCGGAACGAATCCAGGGGCGGCCGTTGCCCCCGGTTCATGTGGTGGACATGCGCACCGAGCTGGCGGAAGGCAATCGCCGCCTGATCAGTTTTCCCCTGATGGAGTCCCTGGGCCGTCTTGCGGGCCGCGGCGAACAGGCTGTCGTGCTGGTGCCGCGCCGGGGCTACCGCACCTTTTTGAGTTGTCGCAGTTGTGGGGAGGCGGTGCTCTGTCCCCATTGTGATGTGGCCTTGACCGTGCACCGACGCCGGGATGGTCTCGAATGGTTGCGCTGCCACTGGTGCAACCACCGCCAGGAGAAAACCGACAACTGCGGCCATTGCGGTTCTACCGCCTTCAAGCCATTCGGGGCGGGAACCCAGCGGGTTATGGAACAGCTGGCCAGCGAACTCCCGGACCTGCGGCTGCTGCGTTTCGACCATGACACCACCCGGGGACGGGATGGCCATCGCCGCCTGCTCGAACACTTCGCTGCTGGTGAGGCCGACGTGTTGGTGGGCACCCAGATGCTCGCCAAGGGGATGGATCTGCCCCAGGTGACCCTGGCGGTGGTACTGGCCGCCGATGGTCTCTTGCACCGCCCTGACCTGCGGGCTGCTGAACAATGCCTCCAGCTGTTGCTGCAGCTGGCGGGTCGGGCGGGCCGGGGCGAGCGCCCCGGACAGGTTTTGGTGCAGACCTACAACCCCGATCACCCTGTCATCCGTCACCTGGTCGATGGCCGTTACGAGCGGTTTCTGGCCGAAGAACTGGCCCTCAGGCGGGAGGGGGGGTTGATCCCTTTCGCCCGGGCTTGTCTGCTGCGGTTGGCTGGGGTTTCTGCTGCAACGACGGCCACCACCGCCACGGCCTTGGTGGAGATGATTCGGCCACGGCTGGAGCTGGAGGGTTGGTTGGCGATTGGCCCTGCTCCCGCCCCCGTGGCGCGGGTCGCGGGTCGCAGCCGTTGGCAGGTGCTGTTGCATGGCCCCGCTGGCTCCTCCTTGCCCCTGCCGCCGGAACAGGAGCTACGGGCCCTGTTGCCCCAAGATGTCTCCCTGGCCATCGATCCGGACCCGCTCCAGCTTTAAGGAACCAGGCGGCATCGGGCTTCGCTCCCAGGGGCTAGGCCGGCAGTTCGGGCAGGCCGAAGCCAAGGTTCAGGCGCAGCCGTTGCAGGACCAGGGAGAGCAGTAACAACAGGGCGATGACCAGGCTGCCGAGGCCCAGGGGACTCCAGCGCCAGCATTCCAGTTCCAGGGTGTTGCGGCGGCCAATTTGCAGGGGCCAGATCACCCTCCCCTGTCGGTGGCCCGGGGTGGCTTCCTGGGGGGCGATGGCCGCGCTGTTTTCCGCCTCGCTGTGGGTGGCCATGGGCTCGGCCCGCCGCACATCCCTCGGTGCGACCGGATCAAGCAGCACCTCCAGCTGGAGCCCCGGTAGGTTCGGCACCGCGCTGAGGTCCAGATCGAGGAGCAGGTGCTGGCGCACCCCTACCAGCCAGTTGCGCTCATGCAACTCCAGGGTGGGCGGAGGAAGCGGGGTGGCCGCCAGGTCGGCGATCAGGCTGAGGCTCTGGCCCAGGGCTGCCAGGGCCTGGGGGGCTGCCAGCACAGGGGTTCGCAAGATTTCCTGGGCGCCCAGGCGATGCCGTTGAAAGTCGCCGTTCCGGCTCTGGACCAGGACCTCCACAAAGCGTTTTTGCAGCGGGGAGGGGGTGCCGCTAGCCGGCCGCAGGGCATGGCTGATCTGGAGCCGACCTGGTCCAGCGAAATGGATTTCGCTTTGCACCCGCATGCAGCCCCCCAACAGCTGGGAAAGAAGCACCGACAACAGCAGGGCCACCACCAGGGCGGCGAAGCCGCGCGGGGCCTTAACGGGACCGACCGGAGGGGCGGGCTCCGGCTCCGGGGCGGGGGCGCGGCTTCGGCGCCAACGCCCCCGGCTCAGTGTTTCCAAGGGCGGGGCGCTGGCCAGGCTGGGCAGGGTGAGGGACCATTCCCGGGGTCGGTTCAGTTCGGGGGCCTCCAGCACTAGCAGCAGATCCCGGGCCTGCTGACGCAGCTGCTGGTCGCGACACCCCTGCAGGCTGCGACAGCAGGCGGCGGCGTCGTCGGTGCGGCCCTGGCCCATCAGGGCGGTGGCCATCAGCAAGCGCAGATGCCCCCCCTCGGAGCTGGTGGCAGGGTGACTGGCACAGAGGGGATCGAGCAACCGCAGCACCTGGCCGTACTCGCCACGATCAAGGGCGACTCTGGCCTGCTGAAGGGGATCCGTCGTCATGCCGCCTCAGGAGCGGGGCTCGGGAGTGGTGGCTTGGTTTAGGCCCTTGGCGGAGGCCACCACCATCGTGCCGATGCCAGCGTTTGTGAAGACCTCGAGCAGCAGGGAATGGGGAACCCGGCCATCGAGGATGTGGGCGGCGGCCACCCCCTGGGCCAGGGCGCGGATGCAGCATTCGGTCTTGGGAGTCATGCCGCCGGCCACGATCCCGCTGGCGATCAGCCCACGGGCTTCGGCGAGGGTCGTCTGGTGGATCAGGGAATTTGGATCGTCTTTGTCCCTCAAGATGCCTGCGGTGTCGGTGAGCAGGATCAGTTTTTCGGCCTGGAGCGCCGCAGCCAGTTCGCCGGCCACCGTGTCGGCATTGATGTTGTGCACTTGGCCGGTCGCATCCGGGGCGACGCTGGAGATCACTGGCATGTAGCCGTTTTCCAGCAGTGGCAGCAACACACTTGGATCGACGTTCGCCACATCCCCCACCAGGCCATGGGTGCCGTCGCCCAGGGTACGGGCCGTGACCAGGCCACCATCGCCCCCCGCCAAGCCGACCGCCCGGCCCCCGACCAGGTTGATCCCATTGACGATGCGTTTGTTGAGGCGACCGACGAGCACCATCTCGACCACATCCATGGTTTCCGAATCCGTCACCCGCAGGCCCTCGCGGAACACAGGCTCGATCTGGAGGCGTCCGAGCCATTCGTTGATCTCCGGACCACCGCCGTGGACCACCACCACCTTCACCCCAACGCAGCTCAGCAACACCAGGTCCCGGAAGATCGCTTCGCGCAGGTCATCCCGAACCATGGCGGCACCGCCGTACTTCACCACGATGGAGTGTCCGGCGAAGCGCTGGATGAAGGGCAGGGCTTCACTGAGGACAGAAACCCGCAGGCTGTCAGATGGATGGATGGTGTGGTCGTGACTCACGGGACGGCAGTGGCGGGGGGGGGGAGTTGGGTGGGGTGGAGCTAGAGGTGGTCAGCAGGGTGAGCAGCAAGTGGGCCGAATCCGGTTGGCTGAGTTCTGCCCTCAGGCCAGGCCCGAAGAAACGGCCCAGTCGATCCTCGCGGTCCTGCCACCGCTGGTAGGGCACACCCTGGCAGTCGAACAACAGACGCAGTCCGTAGTCGTTGTCCTGCTGGATCTCCTCGATGGATTCCAACTGGGGCGGACGATCCTCATCCCAGAGTTTGAGAGCCTCCAGGGAGGATTCCAGGTGGGCCTTCTGGCCGTAACGCCAGCGGCTCACATCGGCCAGAAGCTTGCTCAGACTTTCATTTTCGGGCAGGTCACGCAAGGGGCGCAACAGGGTCGGGTCCGTGAGCCGGCGGGCCGGGGGCAGCTCGGATGATTTGAGCGCCAGGCCTCCCAGCAGCACGGGGATGCCATAAAAAATCCCTGGCAGGCTCAGGTTGGGGCTGTCGGTGAGGTAGGCGATCGAGCCGATCACGGTGAGAACCGCTCCAGCCACAGTGATCAGCGAACCGGGGGAAAAAAGGGCTTGCATGGACCCATCTTCCTGCAACAGGGGGCAAGATGGCCCCATCCTCTGGGATCGGGATCAAGTCCATGGCCAGCTCTTACCCGTCGTCCCAGCCGGCCCCGGATCCAAGGGGTGATCGACCGGCTGAGGCTGAGGACACGGCGACCCTGCTGGCCTTGCTTGCCCAGGACCGTCAGTGGCTGCTGCGGCAGTTGGACAGTGGGCGCTGGTCCCAGTGGCGCCTAGACCTCGCGGCCCTGGAGCGGGAGCTGGGGCAGATGCTCGACCAGGCGACCGAGAGGTTTCCCCAATCTTGAGATGGCCTGGCTTGATCTGGCACCCCGACGCGGTTCAGAAGGGGATGTCGTCGTCCCCATCCAGCAGGTCGTCGGCGACCAGGGGCGAAGTGTTCCAGACCGGTGGGGTTTCGGCGGCCACCGGCGCCGGCGGCCGACCGCTGGATGCCGGCGCCGGGCTGGGGGCTTGTTGGTTGGCTTGGGGGATTGGCCGGGGCACGTTCCGGGGCGCCGGGGCCGCCATCGGTGTCGCTTCGGCCGTCACTGCCGGCCCCCCAGCGGTGGCTGGGCCCTGATGGGTCGCGTCGCCAAGGGGATGGAGCCGCGCCAGGGTGAGTTCGGCACGCTTTTCTTTTACACCGTCCGCCCGGCTTACGGTGTTGATGCGCAGGCGCCCTTCGACCACCATTCGCTGGCCGGCCCGGGCGCGGTTCTGGAGGTCCTGGGCCAGATTCCCCCAGCCCACCACTTTGATCTGACCGTGGGGATCCTCCGGTCGCAGGCCATCAAAGCGCACAGTCATTTCAGCCACTGGCGTTTGGTTGTCCTGGGTGTAACGGACCTGGGGGGCCTCCAGCACCTCCACCTCGAGCAAACAGTGATTCACTCCAGTCCCTTCGGATTACTGATCCCATCCTGATGCACGCCGCACCATGGGTTGGGGCCAAGGGCGGGCGGATCTGGCTGTTCGCCGGCACGGGCGAGGGGCCAGCGATGGCCCGGGTCCTGTTGCAGCGTGGCTGGCGGCTCAGGATCAGTGTGGTCAGTGCCCCGGCGGCAAGGGCCTATGGCACCGCCGCCGGCCAGGAGCTGCGGGTGGGAGCCCTGGCTGGCGAGGGCGTCCTGGCCCAGGAGCTGCTCGCCGCCCGAAGGGATGGGGAGGCCTTCACCTGGGTGGTGGATGCCAGCCATCCCTTTGCCTGCCGCATCAGCGCCAGCCTGGCGTCCGTGTGTGCGGACCTTGACCAACCCTTGTTGCGCCTGCAGAGGCCCCTGTTGCCCCTGGGCCGGGCTGAAGGGCTGGGTGACCTCTCGGAGTTGGCACACCGGGGCCTTGCCGGTGAACGGTTGCTGTTGGCGATCGGCGCTCGCCTATTGGCGGCGGCGGTGCGCCTCACCCCTGGGGCGGTGCACCATGGCCGCATCCTGCCCCTGCCCCTGGCGCTGCAGCAGGCGACGGCGGCCGGATTGGACCCGAGCCGCATTGCCTGTCTGCGGCCTGGAGGGGATGGCGCCATCGAACGGGCCCTTTGCCGGCACTGGCGGTTGACCTGCGTGGTGGCCCGACGCTCTGGAGGAACGAACGAAGCTCAATGGCATGCCATCGCCGCTGAACAGGGCCTGCGGCTGCTGTTGTTGGATCGGCCGCCCGAGCCCCTGGGGGCCAGGGTCCTGCCCTCGGGGCTCCTGCTCAACGCCCTGGGCTGGCCTGGGCCGGACGGACCCTGAGGGAGCTGGGGCCCCAAGGCTCCAGCATGTCAATCGAGGTGCTGGGCGACCAGGGCGGGAAGGGAGGCCTGGGGGCGGGGGCCGAGCTGGGTGACGACCTGGCCGGCGCAGAGGGAACCGAGTCGCCCACAGCGTTCCAGACTCGCTCCGTGGGTATAGCCCTGCAGGAATCCGGCGGCGTAGAGATCGCCGGCGCCGGTGGTGTCGACCAGGGGCCCCAGCCGGAACGGTTCGATCAATAGGGTTTGATCGCCGCTAAGCACAACCGAACCCTGTTCGCTGCGGGTCAGGGCCGCCACCTGGCAACGGCCCCGCACCTGGTGGGCTGCTTCCTCAAAGTTGTCGGCTTTGTAGAGGGAGGTGATCTCCATCTCATTGGCAAACAGGATGTCCACATGGCCGTCCACCAATTCAAGGAAGCTGTCCCGGTGACGATCGACGCAGAAGGCATCGGATAGGGAAAGGGCCACCTGGCCGCCGCTGGCCCGCATGGCGGCTGCGGCAGCGAGGAAGGCTTGTTTAGCCGCTTCGCTGTCCCACAGGTAGCCCTCCAGGTACAGAACTTTCGCCTGGGGTACTAGATCCAGGTCCAGGTCCCCAGGGTCCAGGCCCACGGAGGCCCCCAGATAGGTGCACATCGTGCGCTGGGCGTCCGGGGTCACCAGGATCAGGCAGCGGGCGGTGGAGGGGCCAGTGGCCGCTGCGGGGGTGTCAAAGCGGGCCCCCACCGAGCGAATGTCGTGGGCGAAGATCGCTCCCAGTTGGTCATCGCGTACGCGGCCGATGAAGGCGGCCTTGCCCCCCAATTGGGCAATGCCGGCCAGGGTGTTGGCGGCGGAACCGCCGGAGGTTTCCAGTCCAGGGCCCAGGGTGGCGTAGAGGGCTTCGGCGGCGGTCTCATCGATGAGGGCCATGGTGCCCTTACTCAGGCCATGGTCCTCAAGAAAGCGGTCCTCGGTTTGGATCAGCACGTCCACGATGGCGTTGCCGATGCCGACCACATCGAGACTCCGGTCGATCGGGAGAAGGCTGTTGGGGGCCTGGAGGCTGGCGGCGCTCATGGGGGCTGGGGGAAGTGGGAAGGGGTGGGGAAGCCGGCCTGCTGACTAGACGCTGAGCAGGGCGCGCTTGGGGCCATGGATGGGATCCTCGACAACGATGGTCTGGTCCCGCTGGGCCCCCAGGGAAACGATGGCGATCGGCACCTCCATCAGCTCAGCCAGGAAACGCAGGTAGGCCCGGGCGGTGTCGGGCAGCTCCTCCAGCCGGCGGCAATCGGCGGTCGAGCACTGCCAGCCAGGCAGGGTTTGGAAGATCGGCTGGCAGCGGGCAAAATCTTCAGCGCTGCAGGGGAAGTACTCGATGCGCTCCCCGTCGAGTTCGTAGGCCACGCACACCTGGATCTCGTCGAGCTCGTCCAGCACATCCAGCTTGGTGATCGCCAGACAGTCGAGGCCATTGACTTCGACCGCATAGCGCCCGATGACACCGTCGAACCAGCCACAGCGCCGCCGTCGGCCGGTGGTGGTGCCGAATTCGCCGCCACGATCGCAAAGATGGTCGTTGAGGCTGCCCTCCAGTTCGGTGGGGAAGGGGCCTTCCCCGACGCGGGTGGTGTAAGCCTTAGCCACCCCAATCACCCGGTCGATCAGGGTGGGTCCAACGCCCGCGCCGATGCAGGCCCCCCCGGAGACGGGATTGGAGGAGGTGACGTAGGGATAGGTGCCGTGGTCAAGGTCGAGCAGCGTGCCCTGGGCGCCCTCAAACAGAATGTTCTTGCGGGCCCGTGCCGCCTGATGAATCGTGCGGGTGCAATCGACCACATGGGGGGCCAAGCGGGCACCGTATTCGGCGTATTCGGCAATCACGGCGTCGGGATCCAGGGGCTCTAGCCCGTAGACCTTGGTGAGCAGTTCGTTCTTTTGGGTGAGGGGCGTCAGCAACCGATCCCTCAGCCGGTCTACATCCAGCAGATCGATTACACGAATGCCGTTGCGTTCGGATTTGTCGGCGTAGGTCGGGCCGATGCCACGGCCGGTGGTGCCGATGCGGCGGTCGCCGCGACGCTGCTCGATCGCCTGGTCCAGCAGGCGGTGGTACGGCATGGTCACGTGGGCCGTGGAGGCCAGCTTGAGGCCATCGACCGAAATGCCGTAATCCCGCAGGGTGTCGATTTCGCCGAGCATCACGCGAGGATCGACCACGGTGCCGGAGCCGATCAAGCAGACGGTTTCGGGGTAGAGGATGCCGGAGGGGATCAAGTGCAGTTTCAGCACCCGGTCGTCAACCACAATCGTGTGGCCGGCGTTGACGCCGCCTTGATAACGCACCACCACATCGGCGGAGCGGCTCAGCAGATCGGTGATCTTGCCTTTGCCCTCGTCACCCCATTGCGCACCGATGACGACGACGTTGGCCAAGGACAAGGCGGCCCGTAGCCGCTTCACAGCACAAGCGAAGAGCGTGTCAGATGCAGGTGCCCTTCGTCAAAGGCTTGGGGCCACCCTGTGTTCAGGTCCCCCGGACCACGGAGGCTTGGGCCTGTTGCAGTTCTTTCTCGATGCGGTTGCGCAGGGCTTCCGGCAAGGGTCGGTTGGCATAGCCGAGATAGTGGCCGGCTAGAGAGTTGACGGCGGTCACCATTGTGGTGAATGACCCCAGCCCGCTGATTTCCTGGCGGGCGCGATAACGGGCCGTGTAGTCATTGATCAAGGCGCGGGCCTCTTTTTCGGCCTCACTGCGGCCGGGATCATCGGCATCCAGGTGGATGGTGGTCAGCAGGCTTTGGGCCACGCTGACGGTGTCGTCGACATAATTGCCGGTTAGCTTGCCGGTGACGCTGCCACAACCGCTAAGGCTGAGGCTGAGGCAAAGCACCAGGGCCACCATGGCCTTGGCCGCCAGTCGAACGCCCAGGGCTTCGCCGATCCAAGTTGCCAGTCGTTGGATGGAACGGAGGGCAGCCATAGAGGTGCGGCAAGGTGCGCTGATCCTAAGGATGCGCAGGTGTCGTGACTGGCGATTCCGCTGCGATCCGTTGCATCAGGAGGGGTACGAGGTCGTCTGCGGCCAGGTCCTGCTTTTCCCCTTCAAGACGGGAGACCAATTCGATCTGGCCGTTGGCGGCGCCCCGGCCCACAACCACCCGGAAGGGAATGCCAATCAGGTCGGCATCCTTGAATTTGACCCCAGCCCGTTCGTCGCGGTCGTCGAGCAGCACCTCCACACCGGCGGCTTGCAAAGCGCCATAAATCCGCTCTCCCAGTGCCACTTGCACCGGTTCGTTGAGGCTGGCGATCACCACAATCACCGCGAAGGGGGCGATGGCCAAGGGCCAGCAGATGCCGTTGGCGTCATGGTTCTGCTCGACGGCGGCCTGGGCCAGCCGCGACACGCCGATGCCGTAGCAGCCCATCCAGAGGGGTTCTTCCTGGCCGGCCTCGTTGGTGAAGGTGGCTTCGAGGGCGGTCGAATATTTGCGGCCCAACTGGAAGATGTGGCCCACTTCGATGCCGCGGGTGGCCTCCAGGTGCTGGGTGGGATCGTGCAGGCAGCGGTCGCCGGGTTGGGCGGCCCGCAGGTCCGCTTTCTGGGGCAGGGGGCCGAGATCGGCCCAGGACGCGCCCACCCGATGGCTGTCCACCTGGTTCGCCCCGCAGACGAAACGGGGCAGCTCCAGGGCGGTGGGATCCGCCAGCCTCAGGAAGTGGCGTTCAAGCCGCGACGGAACCTCAGCTTTGGAACCGGATTTGGAGCGAACACCCGCTGCAATCCCTTTGTCAATATTCCCATCAGCCAGGTCGGGGCCCAGGTAGCCGAAGGGGATGGCGTCGAAGGCCTGGGGCAGGTTCCAGCGCTGGACGAGGGCGCCATCGAGGGGAGCCACCTCCAGCAGACCCCCGTGATCGGCAAGGACAGCGGTGATGGCATTGGCCAGCTTCACCTCATTGAGCTGCTGGTCGCCCCGCAGGCTGACGAGCACGGGCTGCACCAAACTGTCCGCGAAGCGGGCCGCCAGCAGCAGCACCTTGACGATCTGGGTGGGGTCGAAGCCATGGGCTGCGACCAGGGCCTCAATGCTGGTTTGTCCCGGTGTCGCCAGGGAGTGACAAGGGTCGGGGCCCAGGGGTACCGCCTCGGGGGCGAAGGAAACGGCCCTTTCCTGGTTGGCGGCATAGCGGCCGTCGGAACTGGCTAAGACCAAGTCTTCGCCGGCTTCGGCCGTAACCATGAACTCCTGGCTGGCGGACCCACCGATGGCCCCGCTGTCGGCCTCGACGGCCACGGTGCGCAGGCCACAGCGGCTAAAGATGCGGCGATAGGCGCCATCCATTGCGGCGTAGGTCTCGCGTAAAGAGGCCTCGTCGGCATGGAAAGAGTAAGCGTCTTTCATGATGAATTCGCGACCCCGCATCAGGCCGAAGCGGGGACGAATCTCATCGCGAAACTTTGTCTGGATCTGGTAAAGGTTGACCGGCAGCTGGCGGTAAGAACGGATCAGGTCTGCGGCCAGGGCGGTGATGACCTCTTCGTGGGTGGGACCCAGTCCCTGTTGCCGGCCTTGGCGATCGGTGAGGTGGAACATGATGCCTTCGCCCGCTGTGTAGCCGGCCCAGCGGCCGCTGCGCTCCCAGAGGTCGGCGGGTTGGAGCTGGGGCAGCAGCACTTCCAGGGCGTCAGTGCCGTTCATTTCCTGGCGCACGATCTCGGAGATCTTCTGCAGGACGCGCCAGAGCAGGGGAAGGTAGGCGTAAATGCCGGAGCTGATCCGGCGGGTGTAGCCGGCGCGCAACAGCAATTTGTGCGAGACAATCTCCGCCTCAGCCGGGTCGTCCCGAAGCGTCACCAGCATCAGGCGGGAGACGCGCATGGCCAACAATCAACAAGTGAGCGGACCTTACCATTGGCCCCCGGAGTCCACGACAAGCTCCTGCAAGCGAAGTGGGGGTTTGAACTGCTTTGGGGTCGTGGCTAGCTTTGAACCGATTTTTTGGCTTTGGTCCGATTTCACTGATTGGGCGGGACGGCTGTTGCGAGGAATCTGGCAAGGAGTGTAAACAAAATTGGAGATACCTGCTAAGTTCCCAGGCAATCTGGTCGGCTCCCGCGTTTCATGCTCGCCCCATCGGCTACCACATTCATTGGCACCGGTGGCGCTAATGGGGTTCAGGCATTGGCTTCATCCCTGACCCAGGGGAGCCTGGCTTCCGACGCTGGGCAGAGCGACGAACTTTTGATCAATATTGATGATGTGCAAAAAGCCCTGAATCGCTCCCGCGCATCAGTATACCGGTATACAAATACCGATCCTCGCAACCTCAATCCACCCTTTAATCCCCGAAAACTGAATCCCGAGTACCGCGCCGATCAGAAGGATCCTCTGATGTTCCATCCCAATGAGGTGGCTCGTTTTGCTAGAGATGTACTTCGCATCAAGGAAGTTACGGTGGAGGTGCTCAATTCACCCTCTACCGCCACCCAACAGTTGCTGGGATCCATCCTGGACGAGCTCCGCGCCATCCGTGAACATCTAGACCACATCGAAGATCTTCCCAGTCAGCTCAATCACCATCGTCACAACAGTCAGGCTCGTCCTGCCGCTTGAGCCCAAAGCACTGTCTTTCAACTTGGGGTTCTCGCTCCTTAGGCAAGGCGTTGGAGCAGAACCCCCTCGTAATCCAGGGCCCGGAACACCGGTGCCGGGTCGCTGAAGCCGGCCGCTTCCACTAGGGCTGCCAGTCGTGATGATCCGATCGGATGAACGGCTTCGGTCAGTCCCCGCAGGGGTTCATCGTTGGCGATCGTTTCCCCATCCAGGGGACCGGCGGCCCGCTGAAAGGCCAGTCGCGCCGCCGCCAATTGCTCCTGTAGGGCGGACTTGCCGCCCTGCATTAGATCCACCAGCAGCACCTGTCCTCCCGGCCGCAAGTTGCCGGCCAGGGCTGTCAGAAATCGAAGTTTGCTGCCGTCATCGGGCAGGCCCTGCAGCACCAAAACCGCAAGGGCGCCGTCGAAGCCCGGAGTGGTGTCGAGATCTTCAAGCCGGGCGTCCTGCCAGGTGATGCCTGAGCCACCGCTGGGTTGTTCGCTGGTCAACCTTTCCCGGGCGGCTGCCAGCATGGCTGGCAAGGGATCGATGGCGGTCAGTCGCCAGTCAGGGCGTTGGCGCCGGGCTTCTAGTAATTCGGCGCCCGTGCCGCAGCCGGCCACCAGAATCGAGGCGCCTGGGGCTGCCCCCAAGGGAGAGCTGGCCAGCAGGGCCACGCCTAGGCGGGCCAGGCTGCTGTAGCCGGGGATTAGGAGCTGGGCAATGCGGTCGTAGCGGGCCGCGGCGGTATCGGACAAGGAACCCAGGCGATGACGCCATGCTAAGCAGTGCCTCGGTCGGCCTTTTTGGCGACACGTGATTGGCAAGCCTGCGTTGGTTCGGGAATCGGGGCGGGACGTGTCTTAAGTTGGGCGGCGCCCATACCTAGATCCACCGTGCCCACCATCCATTTTGAAAAGGAAGGCCAGCAGGTGGGTTGCATTGAGGGTGCAAACCTGCGCAAGGCTGCCCTTGATGCCGGAATCAACCCCTATAAGGGCTTCAACAATTTCAACAACTGCGGTGGCTTGGGCCAGTGCGGCACCTGCGTGATGGAGGTGGTTGAGGGGGGCCGCAACCTTTCCCCCCGCAGCGATGTCGAGGAGGTTTATCTCGCCGATCGCCCCGCCAACTACCGCCTCAGCTGCCGCACCACCGTCAACGGAGACATCACCGTGCGCACCAATCCCGGTGACGGCGTTGGCAAGGGCTCCAACAGCCTGGTCGGTGCCCTCAAGGCCCTGGTGGGCCGCCGCTGAATGGGGCCATGGCCAGTCACGCAGCGGCCGGCGCCATCTTTTACGGCTACAAGGCCTGTGGCACCTGTCGCAAGGCCTTGGCTTGGTTGAAAGACCATGGGCTCGAGTTGCCCATGGTCGACATCACCACGACCCCACCCACCCCCGATTTGTTGCGTCGCGCCCTGGCCCAGGAGGGTGGCCGATCCCGCCTGGTCAACACCAGTGGTCAGAGTTACCGAACCCTTGGCGCCACTGCGGTCAAGGCGATGGGGGACGGTGTGTTTCTGCAGGCCCTGGCGGCCGACGGTCGCCTGATCAAACGTCCGTTTCTCGTCACGCCAACGGGAGCCATCCTCACTGGATTCCGTCAGGACGAATGGGAGCAGGCCTTGCTACGTCCCTGAGCCATCCAGGAGTCCCCTCCAGAACCCCCGGCCGCCCGGTGCCCCCAAGGCTCATCAGCTCATCCAGTTCTTCGATCAGCCCTTCAATGCCAGCCCGGTTGATCTGGCTGAGGTAGTTGCGCTTGATTGCTTCCAGCAAGGCGCACAGCAGCTGTTGGGAGCGCTCCAGGTTCGGACCCTGCTCTAGGGACGCTGCCAGCTCCTCCCAGAAGCGGTCCAGACAGCGCTGCAGTAGGGCGAGCTGTTGGTCATCCCTGTGGCCCAGCCGATCTCCGGTACTGCGGCTGAGGTCGATAAGGCTCTCCACCATGCCGACGGCCAATTGGCGGCTGAATCCTTTCTCCATCTCCAGCAGCGGTTGCAGCCCCCGCAGGGAGGTGGGAATCACCGACGATTGCAGGCTGCGCTGCAACGCATGGCCCAGAACCCCCTGCAATTCGGGAGCAAGGCGAGGGGCAACTTCCACCAGCAGTATGGGACCCCAGATCCGCACCAGCTCCAGCAGCTGGCGATCCCGGTGCGCCACGACGCTCTGGTCGCTGCGCAGGGAGCGGATCCGTTCGGGCCAGCGCCTGGAACGAATCAGTTGCTGCAGGCCGTCCAGCAGTTGCAAGGCCAGCACCTCGAACAGCTCGACCGCCAGCAGGGCCACGACGCCACGGCTGATCACGGCCCGCAGCGGTTCGATGTTGATCAACCCGCTGGTCTGCAGCCGCTCCAGGACTGGCACCACCCGGAGCCAGCGCCAGAACGGCAGCAGCAGGGGTAGGTCGATCCAGCGGCGTAGCAGGGCCTGATTCCAGCTCAGACCAGGTAGACGGCGCCGCAGCCGCACTGCCCTTAACAGGATGTCGAAGAGAAAGACGCTCTGGAAGAGCACCAGGTCGTAGCGCCAAAAGTGGTCTGTGGGACGGCCGTTGTTGTCGATCGAGCGCCAGTAGTTGGTGGCCACCAGCGGCAGCACCTCCTTGTTCCAGAACCGGCGCTCCGATTTCCAGAGCTGGCTATTGAGCCGATTGGGATCGAGTAATTGGGCCGCGGACTCCTTGGCCGAGTCGAGATTGGCCCGGTTGCGCAGGCGGAATTTGATCTTTTCCAGCGTGCCTGAGGCCCCCGTCGCCTCAAAGGGATTGGTATCGATCATCTGCTCGTTCAAATGGATCTGGCGCCGCAGCAAGCGGCTCTGATCCGGCGAAATGGTCAGCGGCGATCCGGGAGGGGCGGGTTGGAGCATGGCCTGGTCCAACTCGTTGAAACTGCGTTGGTAGGCCTGGGTTTCCCGGTGGCCCTCAATGCCCTTGATCGGGTCCATCCAAGGCGTCACATCAGGCAGGAAGCGCATCGGCAGGGCCAGGGGTGCCGATGGAATCGGATAAAGATTGCGTTGCAGCCAGAAGATCCTCAGGGGCACATAGCTGAGGTCAAAGAACACCCACAGCAGGTTGATGGTTGCCCAGATCGCCACAAACCGGTCCCAGCTTCGCCCCAGGCGATGGGCCGGTACCGGCAGGACGTCATGCCAGCGAGGGCGAGCCATGGAAGCCTGGCGGCAGGGGAGTGCTTACTCTGGCTTGAACCCCGACCTACCTGACGGAGTGCCTTGAGCCCGAAGGAATCCCAGGCCCATTTCCCCGCTGTCGACGCTGAAGACACCCGGGTTCATGCCTCCCGATCCAGGCGCCCTAAACCGGAGGAAGAGCCTGAAAACCCCTGGGCCTTCTGGCGCAGCCTGGCGTTGACCCTGGCCGTGGCCCTGGGGATCCGTCAGTTTCTGGTCGAGGCCCGTTATATCCCTTCGGGATCGATGCTGCCGGGTCTGCAGCTCCAGGATCGCCTGCTGGTGGAGAAGCTGAGCTATCGGGGCCGGGCGCCCCAGCGGGGCGAAATCATTGTTTTCCATGCCCCCCATCACTTTGACCCGGTGCTGAGCTCCCAGCAGCCCCGGGGTCCGCTCACCTGCCTGCTGGTCAACATCCCCGTCATCGGTTCCCTGGAGGGTTTGCAACAGCCCGCCTGCGATGCCTACATCAAGCGGGTCATTGGCCTGCCCGGAGAGCGGGTGGCGGTGGATCCCCGCGGCCGGGTGTCCATCAACGGCCAGCGGCTGAGCGAGCCCTACGTCAAGACTGCCTGCCCGGTGAATGCCCAGGGGTTCGGCCCTTGCCGCACCCTCGACGTGGTCGTGCCCCCGAAGCATGTGCTGGTGCTCGGCGATAACCGGGGCAACAGTTGGGATGGCCGCTTCTGGCCCGGTGGTCCCTTTCTCCCCGAGAACGAGATCATCGGTCGGGCCTTCTGGCGCTTCTACCCCTTCAACAAGATGGGCAGCCTGGGACCAACCACTCCGACGCAGCCGTGAATCCGCTGGCCACCACCTGACCCACCAGGGGCCTTTCCGGCCAGGGGTGGTTGGCCGCCAGGGACCTTGCGTTCTGGGCTTGCCAGAGCCAGGGCCTGTCGGCATCAAACAGAATCCAGCGCTGGCTGCCGGGGGCCAGGGCCTCTTCCGCCACCCCTAGAAAACGGGCGGGGCCCCAACAGAGCCGTTCCCACAACAGGGTTGGCTCCCAGCCGTGACCGCGCACTAGTTCCTGCCAGAGCAGGGGCAGGACCAGGCCATGGCCCGCCAGGCCCCCAGGGCGCTGGTCGAGGGGCAGGAGTTGTTCTTCCGCATCCAGGGGCTGGTGGTGCACCGCCACGGCGCTGATGATGCCTTCGGCCAGGGCCTCGATCAGGGCTCGGCGGTCCCCGGGACCCCCCAGGGAGGGAACAATTTTCCAGCCTTCGTCGGCCAAGCTCAATGCACCGCTGTCGCTGATCAGATGCCACCAGCAGACGCTGGCTAGGGGGTGGTGGTGCTGGTGGTGGCGCAGCAGGGAAACCCCTTCGGCGGTGGAGAGATTCATCAGCCGCAGCCGGGATTGGGGGAGGCGGCCCGCCAGGGTGATCAAGGTCTGCAGGGGCAGGATTTCGCTGAGGGCCGGGTCCACCGGCCAACCCGCCCGCAACGCTTCTACCCGTTCACGCACGAAGCCATCGCGGCAGAGGGTCCCGTCCCGCACCGGCAGCAGGACGGGCTTGTCGGCCATTTCCGCCAGGCTCAGGCCCCGTTCCAGCAGCCCCAGGGGGGGCAGGCTGTCCCCAGCTGCCAAGCCGATGGCACCGGCCGCCACTTGGTCGCCATGGCCGGCCAGGTCCCGATCCTGGCCTTCGAGGCAGAAGCTGCCCCAGAGGTGCAGGTGCATCGGCGCCGGCCAACCCAGGCTCAGCCGCTCGGGTCGGTCCCTCCAGGCCTTGGCCCAGGGCAGCAGCGCCACACTTCCGTAGCCCCCTGCGGCGGCGGCGGCCTGGAGGCTCGACAGGGTTTCGGCCCGGCCTAGGCAGGGGTCATCGAGGACGCTGTGGGGATCCACCAGGGGAGGGGCCAGCCAGCAGCTCTGGGCATCGATGGAGGGGCAGGGACTGGGCCAGGGTCCTTGCAGGCCCCCAGGTTCGGCCAGGGCCTGCAGCCGTTGGCCGCTGATCAGGGCATCCACCACCCGGCTGGGGCGATCCGGCCCCTCCATCAGGTTGACCCGGCGCAGCAGCAGGTGCGGGTCGATCATGGGGGCGCAAGCTGGCTCAAAGGGCTCCGGCGGCGGTTCGATCCAGCACGCCGCCCAGATGGCGGGTCAGATTCATGCTGGTGACCACTGCAGGGCCTGCGGCACCGTTGGGGTAATCGATCACCGTCACGCCACCGTTGCCCTGCTTCACGGCCCAGATATGGCGGGCTTCCAGGCCGAGAAGGTGGCAGATCAGGGTCTTGTTGACGGCGTCATGGGCCACCACCAGGGCTGTTTCGTCGTTGTCGAGGCTACCCACGATCCGCTGCCAGGCCTCTAGGGAACGGTCCCACACCTGTTGGAGATTTTCGCCCTCGGGCATCTGCACGGTTTCCGGCGCCCGCTTCCAATCGGCCAGCAGCTGGGGCCAGTGGGTGGCGATTTCGCTTTCCAGACGACCCTCCCAGTGGCCGTGGCCGATTTCCCGCAGACCCTGGGTGGTCACCAAGGGCACGTGGGGATGGGAGGCAAGGATGGCCTCGGCGGTTTGGCGGGGGCGGGCCATGGCGCTTGTATAGGCCCGCTGGATTGGGATCGAGGCCAGAAATTCGCCCGCGGCCTCGGCCTGTTCCAACCCGCGGCTGTTGAGGGGGATGTCGATCTGCCCCTGGAAGCGCCCCTGGCGGTTCCAGTCGGTTTCCCCGTGACGCACCAGCAGCAGCCGGGGACCGGCGGTACGACGGGGCAGGGGGGCATCGAGGTGGGAGGTGCCGTTGAGGGACTCGATCTGGACTTCCAGGCTGCCGTCAGCCCGGCGGCTCAGGTTGAAGACCGAGATCGAGGCGTTATCCACCCGAATCCGTCGAAAGCCCTCCAAACCCATGCCGAGCAGATGCAGCACCAGCACCCTCAGAATGGCGTTGTGTCCCACCACCAGCACGCTGGCAGCAACGCTGGGGGCAGCGAGGGCTTCGGCATGCAGGTCGATTAGGCGGTCGGCGAAGCGGGCGGCCTGCGCCATCAACTCGGGCAGGGGCCGATAGCTGCGGCCATCGGCCCGTTCGAGTTCCAGTTCGGCGGGGCGATGGCGCCAGGTGGCCTCCAGTTCGGGGGCGCGCTGGACGAGTTCGCTGAGGGTCCAGCCTATCCAGGGCTCCAGGTCGATCTCCAGTAGGTCGTCGTCCAGGCCATGGCTGACGCCATGGCCCTGGGCCGCCAGCAGCTCTTCGGCGGTGTGGCTGGCACGGCTCAGGGGCGACGACAGGGCCGTGCTGAACCTCACCTCCTGCAGGTTGAGGCCGCAGGAGCGGGCCTGCTCACGCCCGGTCTCCGTGAGGCAGGAAAGGTCGTCCCGGCCCTGGATGCGCTCCTCCAAGTTGAAGCTGCTGATTCCATGGCGGACCAGCACGAGACGAAGGGACACGGCCACTTGGGGGACTGGCGCCATCGTATTGGAGGGCCCCAGCCAGGGGGTTGGGAGGGTCCCAAGCCAGGCCGTCGCCTCCAGGCGGCGCGAGACAATCGTCTCGCTTGTTTTCCGAGGCCCCGCGGTTGTCCGGTCCCCTATCCCAGCCGCTTCCAGAGCCCAGGAGCCCCATGGCCAGCCCCTACTGGAAACGGTTGCTGGCCCTGCTGGCCCTGGCCCTCAGCCTGGTCCTTTGGACCGAAGGATTGCTGGGCAGCCTGGAGCGGCCTTCGGTGATGGATGCCCTCGGTGTCCGGCAAATGGAGGTGGCCGCCCTGGCGGCCGAGGGTCTGCCGGCCCCCTGGCAGGCCGTTCTGGTGGGCGACGATCCCCGGGGGGCCCTGAGCCAGGAGCTGGATCGCCAGATCAAGGCGTCCGGCCAGGCCGCCAATGCCGTTCAACGCCTGGAGATGGCCTTACTGGATTCAGCAACGCTGACGGATCCGCAGCGGGCCGTTTCCGCCACTGTCACCGGGTTACTGGACCAGGTGGATGGGGCTCGCCAGCCCCTGCTCAAGGCCCTGCTGCGGGGCCAGCCCGTGGCAGCAGTTGAGCGCGCCCGGCTCCTGGCCCCCTGGGGTCAGGAGCCGATGCTGGAGCAGTTGACCTGTGAGTGGCTCGGAGGGCCGTCCAGCACCTGCCCCGCCCGGCGCCAACACCGCCACCTACTGATGCAGTTGCTGGGAAGCAGCGTGCTGCCCGTGGCCATGATGATCGCTGGTGGGCTTTTGCTGCTGCGCCAGCTCTGGCGCTTCTACCGCGGTTCCCTGGCACCGCCGCCCCTGCTCCAGGGTCCGTCGCTTTCGGCGGTGGATGTCATCTTGCTGATTGCGGGGGGGTTCGTGCTTGTAGGGGAGGTGCTGCTGCCGGCCCTGCTGCAAAGCCCCACCCAGGCGCTGCTCCAGAAGTTGCCCCTGGCCCCCGCCACGGCCCAGGGCCTGCAGGTGCTTTTCCAGTACCTGGCCTTGATGGCGGCGCCCCTGCTGATCCTGCACCTATTGCTGCGGGGGCGGCAGGGTCCTGAGGGTGGCTGGTTGCAATGGCGTTGGCGGCCCCTGGCTGGGGCCATGACTCAAGCCAGTGGCGCCCTGCTGATGGTGATGCCCCTGGTGGCCCTGTCCAGCTGGCTGCTCAGTTTGGTGTGGAGTGAACCGGCGGGCAGCAATCCGTTGTTGGAACTTGTGTTCCACAGCGGCGACCGTGTCGCGTTGCTGTGCCTGGGTCTCACCGCCACGGTGCTGGCTCCCCTTTTTGAGGAAACCCTGTTCAGGGGGGTGTTGTTGCCGGTATTGGGTCCGCGGCTGGGCGCGCTCGGAGCCGTGTTGGCCAGTGCGGCGCTCTTCGCCCTGGCCCACCTCAGCTTGGGGGAGCTGGTGCCCCTGTTTGTGCTGGGCGTTGGCCTTGGCTTGCTGCGCTGGCGAACGGGACGACTGGCGCCTGGTGTTTTCATGCATGGTTTCTGGAATGCCCTGACATTTATCAACTTGATTTCCCTGGCGGGCTAACAGCGGCTTGCTTCAGGGGCCTCTGGGTGGTTCACTTGCACATCAATGCTTCGGTGAATTTGTCCGTGGCTGCCACCCTGTCCCAACCCCAGCCTCCCCGGCGCCGCGGTGGCCGTAGAGAGAGACGGCAGGTGGGTGGTGGCGACCCAACCGCCGCCACCCACCTGCGTCAGGCGTCGAGCCTGTTGCGGGAATCCCTGACCGCCCGACCGGTGGAGCGCCAGTGGCCGCTTGTGGCGGGGCTGCACCGGGTCACCTCAGGCGCGCTGCTTGGACTGGGCCTGTCGACCCTGGCCCTAGGGGGGTTGACCGTTTACTGGCAGAACCAGTGGGCCACCAGCTTTCAGCAACTCGAAGCCTCCAAGTCCCTGGAGCACCGGCTGCAACAGTCCTCGGCCGTGCTTGAGCAGCACCACCTGGGTGTCGCGGGTCGCCCAGGGCTTCTGGTGCCCACCAGTAGTGAACAGTTGATTCATTTGTCGGCCCCAGGGGACCCTGCGGTCCTGAGGCCCGACCTGCTGGGTCGCCTGAGGATGGGTCCCATCCCTGCGGGTTACTGATGGCACGTTCGACCACCCGGCGCCATCCCCCTGGGGGTTCGGGCCGTTCGGACCTGCGCACCGCCACCCTTCGTGGATCCACTCCCCGGTCGCGCCATCCGCGGGTCAGGCCCCAACCCCCCCAGACCGGTCGCCGGTTGGTTCTGGTGTTTCTGGTCCTGGTGTCGGCTTTGGCGGGTCTGGGTTGCCGCCTGGCCTGGTTGCAATTGGTGGATGGCCATCGGCTGCGGGCCAAAGCCCGGGCGATCCAGACCCACACCACCAAACCGATCGGGATTCGCCGCACGATCGTGGATCGCACCGGGCGCCTGGTGGCCCTTGACGAAGAACGTTTCGTGCTCTGGGCCCATCCGCGGTACTTCAATTTTCCTGGCGATTCACCCAAGGAGGTGCGTCCCGTGGCCGATGTGGCCGCCCGGCTGGCCCAGGTACTGGCGCTGCCAGAGCAGGCCCTACTCGAGCGCTTCGGGGATAAGCGCAGCGGGGTCAAGCTGGCGACCGGTCTGGATCCGGAAACCGCCCAACGGGTGCGGGCCCTGGGCATCAGCGGCCTCGACCTCCAGGGCTATCCCCAGCGCATCTATCCCCAGGGCTCCCTGTTCGCCAATGTGGTTGGTTTTCTCAACCTGGAGAGGGTGCCCCAGGCGGGTCTCGAACAAAGTCGCGACAATGATTTGCGGCGCCAGGAAACGGCCCTGTCCATGCGCCGTGGCGCCGACGGAACCCCCTTGCCCGATGGCTTGCAGCCCGGTTCCCTCTACGGCGACGACCTGCGTTTGCAGCTCACGCTGGATTCCAGGTTGCAGCAGGTGGCCCAGCAGGCCCTCGCCCGCCAGGTCAAGCAGTGGAACGCCAAGCGCGGCGCCGCCCTGGTGATGGATGCCCGCAACGGCGAAATGCTCGCCCTGGCCTCCAGCCCCAGTTACGACCCCAACAGCTTCTGGAATTACAACCCCGGTCTGTTTCGCGAATGGTCGGTGCAGGATCTCTACGAACCGGGGTCCACTTTCAAACCGATCAACCTGGCCCTGGCCCTACAGGAAAAGGCGATCGAGCCCAATTCCACCGTCAATGACGTGGGCCAGCTCAGCATTGGTGGCTGGCCGATCTTCAATGCCGATCGGCGGGCCAATGGGGTCATCGATCTGCCGACGGTGCTGCAGGTTTCCAGCAATGTGGGCATGGTGCAGGCCATGGGCCGACTCAAACGGGAGGCCTTCTGGAAGTGGCTCCATGGGCTCGGCATTGATGAGGTGCCCGATACGGATCTTCCCGGTGCGGTGGCCGGCGAGCTCAAGAGCCGCTCGGACTTCACCGCCGGCGCCATCGAACCGGCCACCGCCGCCTTTGGCCAGGGCTTTTCGCTGACGCCCCTGAAGCTGTTGCAGTTACACGCCATGTTGGCCAATGGCGGTCGCCTGGTCAGTCCCCACATCACCCGCGGCTTGCGGTCCGGGGAGGCGCTGGCCGATTCGGAGGCGCACACCGGTGTCCCCCTGCTCGATCCCGCTGTCACGCGCCAGGTGGTGGCGTGGATGGAAACCGTGGTGCAGAAGGGCAGTGGCAAAGGCCTGCAGATTCCGGGCTATCGGCTGGGTGGCAAAACGGGGACGGCCCAGAAGGCCCACAACGGCACCTACATCCCAGGGGCTCGGATCTGCAGCTTCGTGGCGGTGTTGCCGATTGAGGACCCGCGCTATGTGGTGCTGGTGGTGGTCGATGAGCCCCAGGGGGGCAATGCCTATGGCTCCACCGTGGCGGTTCCAGTGGCTCGCCAGATCGTCGAGGCCCTGTTGGTTTTAGAGAAGGTTGCCCCGAGCCAACCCGTGCAGCCGACCCCGTCCGCCATCGCCCCCCGCAAGGGTTGAACGTCTCCTGTACGGATTCGCTCAACCGGCAGGTTGGGAGGTCGGGATAAGCCTTTGGTGTGGCTAAGTTTGGGCCCGGTCAGTGATTCTGTAAGGCATCTTTTCCATGGCCCATCTGCTTGATCAATTGGCCAACATGACGGTCGTCGTGGCTGACACCGGCGAAATTGACGCCATCCGCCAGTTCACGCCCCGGGATGCCACCACCAATCCATCCCTGATCCTGGCCGCAGCCCAAATCCCGGCCTACAACGAGCTGATTGACCGTTCGCTGCGGGAATCGCGCCAGCTGATCGGCAGCGAGGCGGCGGCGGAGGAGGTGGTCAAGGAGGCCCTGGATGAAATCAGCGTCACCTTTGGTAAGGAGATTCTCAAGATTGTGCCGGGCCGGGTGTCCACCGAGGTGGATGCCCGCCTCAGTTACGACACCGAAGCCACAATTGAAAAGGCCCACAAGCTGATCGGCCTATACCAGCAGGCCGGCATTGGCAAGGAGCGGGTGTTGATCAAGATTGCATCAACCTGGGAGGGGATCAAGGCGGCGGAACGGCTGGAAAAAGATGGCATTCATTGTAATCTCACCCTGCTCTTCGGCTTCTCCCAGGCGGTGGCCTGTGCGGAGGCAGGTGTCACCCTGATCTCGCCGTTTGTGGGTCGAATTCTGGATTGGTATAAAAAATCAACCGGGCGCGCTAGCTATCCAGGGCCAGAGGATCCCGGGGTCATCTCCGTCACCACGATCTTCAACTACTTCAAGACCTATGGCTATGCCACCGAGGTGATGGGGGCCAGCTTCCGCAACATCGATGAAATCATCGAGCTCGCCGGCTGTGATCTCTTGACCATCTCACCGGCTCTGATGGATCAATTGCGCAACACCGAGGCTGTGTTGGAGCGCAAGCTGGATGCCGCCAGGCCTGGCCCCAGCCCGGATCGGATTCATGTCGATCAGCAGGTGTTCAAAACGATGATGGCCGAGGACCCCATGGCCAGCGAAAAGTTGGATGAGGGCATTCGCGGTTTCTCCAAGGCGATCGAAACCCTGGAGGCCCAACTGGCCCATCGGCTGGCGGTGCTTGAGGGGGGAGCGGCCTTCAATCATGCCGTTCACGAGATTTTTCTGTTGAACGATCTCGATGGCGATGGTTGTATCACCCGCGAGGAATGGGTGGGCAGTGATGCCGTGTTTGATGCCCTCGACACGGATAAGGATGGCCGCCTCGTGCCCGAAGATGTTCGGGGTGGCTTGGGCGCCCCCCTGGCGATTCGGCGCTGAAACCGGCCCCATAGGTATGGGGGGGAGAGATTTTGGCTGGCGAAACGTCATCTGGTTAGAGTTACCTAGTCTCCTCCAGATCTTTTGCCGTGAATGCTCTCGACACCATGAAAGCCCTCGCCAGTTCCGGCGAGGTCAAGGAATTTGAACCTGGAGCGGCGATCTTTCATTCTGGAGAGCCAGGAGACTGCATGTTTGGCCTCCTGGAAGGGGAGGTAGAACTCAGCTGGAACGACGCGGAAGGTCAGGAGCAGATCAATGCTGGTGATGTCTTTGGAGCCGGAGCCCTGGTAACCCAGGACCACCGGCGTTTCGGTGATGCTCGTGCGATGACGGCCTGTCGCTTGCTGGTAATGAATCGCGAGAAGTTTCTGTTTGCGGTGCAGGAATCACCGATGTTTGCCGTTGAGCTGCTGGCCTCCATTGACCAGCGGCTCCGCCAGCTCAAAATCACCGATCGTCGCCATTGAGTCGCTGGCCTCGATTGACCAATGGCTCCGCCAGCTCAAGGCATGCATCAGCGGGGCTTGGGCCTAGCCCCGCTGAAACAGCAAGCGCCGGATCACCCGCTGGGCGATGTCGCCATAGCCCATTTCGCCCGAGAGGATCTGGGCAATGCGTTTGGGGGCGGTGGGGCGTTTGATGCCTAGCTGATAACCCACCCTGGGGACTCGGTAGAAGACCTGGGCGATCCGTTTGCCCCAGGCCATCGAGTCGCCCCAATCCTTGCGCATCGTCTGGCTGTAGCCGGCCAGGGCCAGATTGTCGCCAGCCAGCCAATCGTCCATGGCGCTGGCGGCGGCGCAACCACTGCGCAGGGAGGGCCTCAGTCCCTCCGCCAGAAAAGGATCACAGAGCGAAGCGGCGTCACCAACGGCTACTACCCCGTCCCCGTGCAGGGGATGGTGGCCATCCCAGATGCGCAATTGCCCGCGGCGGCGATCGCCCGCCTCCGGGTCCAGCCCCAGGCTGGGCAACATGCGGGCCAGCACCGCATGGGCGTCCGCCTCCTGTTGGCCGATGAACGTGCCCACACCGATGCTGTACCCCCCGCTGCGGGGGAAGGCCCAACAGAAGCCGTGGTGCACCAGGCCAAATTCAAAGTGGGCCACGTCTGGAGGGCTGGGGGTTCCCTCCACTTCCACCGAGACGGTGGCGGCATAGCGGGGGCGGGCCGGCCCCAGGCCCTGGTCGGCGGCAAAGCGGGAGCTGGAGCCATCGGCAATCACCAGGCCCCGGGCCTCCAGCTGGTTCCCCTGGCCATCGGTTAATTGCCAGCGGTCGCCCTGGCGGCTGAGGGCCGTGGCGGTGCACCCGTAGCGCAGATCAACGCCCCGATCGGCGGCCTGGCCGGCCAGAAAGTCGTCGAGCACCCGGCGACGAACGATCCAGAAGGGGGCATCACCGGGCAACTCGGCCACCACCGGATCCTCCAGGCACCAGGTGAATCGCACCTGGCGGATCACCTGGTCAACGGCGGGCCGCAGGTCAAACGGAAACCAGCGCTGCACCGAGGCGGCCATGCCACCGCCGCAGGGCTTGCCCCGGCCGGGGGCCTCTTTTTCGAGTTGAATCACCCGCCGTCCCCGGGCGGCCAGATGGAAGGCCGCCGCTGATCCGGCCGGTCCGGCCCCAAGCACAATGACATCGGCGTCGAGCGTCATGCTCAGACCTTGAGGATGTCGGCTTCCTTGTCGGCCAAGTGTTTTTCGAGTTCGCTGATGAAGCGATCGGTCAATTTTTGGATCTTGTCCTGTTCATCGCGACTCTGATCTTCCGAGAGTTCGGCATCTTTCTCCTGTTTTTTGATCTGGTCGATGCCGTCGCGACGCAGATTGCGTAGGCCCACCTTTCCCTCTTCGGCATATTTGGAGGCCAGCTTGCAAAGATCTTTGCGCCGGTCTTCCGTGAGGGGGGGAATGTTGATGCGGATGACCTTGCCGTCGTTATTGGGGGTCAACCCCAGATCGCTCATGCCGATGGCTTTTTCGATCAGCGCGACGGAGCCGGCATCGAAGGGCTGAATCTGAATGGTTTGGGAATCGGGGGTGGAGATGGTGGCGAGGGATTTCAGCGGGGTGTCGGCGCCGTAATAAGTCACCATGATTTTATCGAGCAGGCTGGGGTTGGCCCTGCCGGTGCGAATGGTGTTGAAATTGCGCAGGGTGGCTTCCACCGATTTGCGCATGCTGGCTTCCAGATCCATGGGATTCCTGCGGAATGCGGGAGGGACTTAAAATGTGGCTGGGATAATCCGGGTGCCGATTTCTTCGCCGGCCACGGCCCGGCCAATGTTGCCGCTGCCGAAGACATCAAAGACAAGGATCGGGATGGCATTGTCCTTGCAGAGGGCAATGGCGGTGGAGTCCATGACTTCGAGTTCTCCGCTGAGCACCTCAAGAAAGGTGAGGCTTTCGTAGCGCTTGGCGTCGGCGTGTTTGGCGGGATCTTTATCATAAACGCCATCAACTTTGGTGGCTTTCATGACAACATCCGCGTTTATTTCGGCGGCCCGAAGGGCGGCCGTCGTGTCGGTGGTGAAGAAAGGGTTGCCGGTGCCGGCAGCAAATATCACCACTCGGCCCTTTTCCATGTGGCGGATCGCCCGGCGGCGGATATAGGGCTCCGCCACCTCCTGCATCGAAATGGCGCTCTGGACACGGGTCGGCACCCCGGCCCGTTCGAGGCCATCCTGCAGGGTGATGGCATTCATCACCGTGGCCAGCATGCCGACGTAATCGGCCGTGGCCCGGTCCATGCCAGCGGCCGATCCCTTGAGGCCGCGAAAAATATTGCCGCCGCCCACAACGATGGCCAGCTGGGTGCCGTTCGCCACCACGGCGGCGACATCACGGGCGATGGACTGGACGATGGCCGGATCGATTCCGTAACCCTGATCCCCCATCAACGCTTCGCCGCTGAGCTTGAGCAGCACACGCCGGTAAGCCATCAACCTCCATCTTCGTTCGAACAGTAGCAACCCCTTCCGGCCGGCCCCCTTGCCGCGGGTACCAGCCAGTTTGCCTTCGACTCAGTACTCAATGCCAGCCTGGGCTTTTACCCCTTGTTCCCGGAAGGGGTGGCGCACGACCCGCATCTCGGTGACCAAGTCCGCCCTTGCCAGGAGTTCGGGGGGGGCTCCCCGGCCAGTCAAGGCCACGTGGGTGAGGGGGGGGCGGCAATCGAGCCCTTCGAGCACCTGATCGAGATCGAGGTAGCCGAGCTTGAGGGCCACGTTGGCCTCATCCAGCACCACCAGCTTGCGGCGCCCATCGGCCAGATAGGTGAGGGACTGCTGCCAGGCCACCTGGGCCAGCTCCCGGTCCCTTTCGCGGTCCTGGGTTTCCCAGGTGAAGCCTTCCCCCAGGGCATGCCAGGCCAGGGCATCGCCGAAATGGGCCAGGGCCTTGGCCTCGCCGGGTTGCCAGCCTCCCTTGATGAATTGCACCACTGCCGCCCGCTCGCCATGGCCCAATGTGCGTAACACCAGGCCCAAGGCGGCGGTGGTTTTTCCCTTGCCTTCCCCGGTGAACACCAACACCAGCCCCTTTTCCAGGTCGCGGGCTTCCAGGCGTCGCTGTTGCACGTCGCGGCGGCGCTCCATGCGGCGCCGGTAGGCCTCCGGATCGGTCTCCGGCGCCAGGGAGCCGCCGGGGCCAATCGTGGCGGCCTGCTGGTCCAGGGACGCCTCCAGGCCCGGGCTGGGGGCGTCGGGCGAAAGCGCCGAGGGATCGGGGGGGGCGTTTTCGCTCATGGGGTTAGGGGCGTCGATCCCGCCACTGTGGCCTGGGGAGGCGCCATCAGCCGGCTCGCCGGGCCAGGGCCGCATCCACGGCCTGTTGTTGGTCGCGGCGGGTGATCCAGTGGTGGTAGGTGCGGGTATGGATGGCCACGGAGTGGCCCATCATGCGGGCCGCCACCGTGTCCGGCAGGCCGATGTGGATGGTGCGTACCGCCCAGGCGTGGCGCAGGTCGTAGGGGGTGATCGGCAGGCCGTAGCGCCGGAATTGTTCGGCCACCCGGCGGCCCACCTGTTGCAGGGTGGTGCGGCGCAGGTCCAGATTCACCGAGGGCAGGGCGGTCCGGTCCCGTCCGAGCCGCTCCAGTTCGAAATGGTCGATCCATTCGGGCTGGAACGGCCAGACCTGGTGTTCGCCGGTCTTGCTGGTGGGCAGTACCCGCAGCACCCGATCGGCGCCGGGGGCCAGGGCGCTGCCATCGCAGAAAAAGACCTCGTGGTTGCGCAATCCATAGGTGGCCATCAGGCCATAGGCCAGGCGCCAGCGGGGATTGGGGATCTGTGCCACCAGCTCCAGGATCTGGCCGTCCGTGGGCAAGGGACGAAAACGGGTGAGGTGCAACCCATAGCCCGCCGCCCGGTCTCGCCAGTCCTCGGGCAGTTCCAGCTGCAGGTGACGGGCCAGGGCGGCCAGGGCCACGCCGCACTGCTGGCGGCTGCGGCTGGAGAGCTCGTAGCTCTCGAGCACCTCCACCAGTAAGTCGGCATCGAGGGGGCCCGGGCGCTGGTCGGCCCCATGGGCGGCCAGGCGCCGCAGGTAGGGCCGGTAGGCGGCGGCCCAGGTGCTGCGGCTGCCCGCCGGCCGGCGCCGGCGCTTCGGGTCGTTGCGGAACGCAACCTCAAACGCCTCGAGTTGTTCGGCCAGGGGGCGAAAGGCCAGGCCCCCCCCAACGGCGGCTCCGCCGAAAGGGGTCCCCGCGCCGCCGCCTTCACGCTTCCAGTCGTGCCATTGAAAGTGCCCTGAGGCCAGCTCTTGACGCAGCTTTGCCAGGCGCTCCAGGGCCAGGGTCAGGCCGGCCGGGTTGGCGCCCAACCCCAGGCTGAGCCGTTGGACCTTTGGCTCCCCTTCGCCAAGGCGGTCGGGCAAAGGGCCCCGCAATCCCAGCCGGCCACCGCGGATTTCCAGGCGCAGGGCAGAACCTTCGGCCGCCAGCCGCCCGTTGTGGTGGCGCACCGCCGTCGCCAGGGAAGGTTCCAGGGAGGGGGCCAGGGGGGCATAGGGTATTTGGCTGGACCGTATCGGCTTGCATGGGCCCTGGCCAGGGGTCCAGTGGAATCGGCAGGCAGAGGGATGCTGGCGCTACGCTCATCCTCTCGCTTTGAGAATGAGGGCATGGCCAGGGTCGGCGTGCTGTTGCTGAACCTGGGCGGTCCTGAACGGATCGAAGACGTGGGCCCGTTCCTGTACAACCTTTTTGCGGATCCCGAAATCATCCGCCTGCCCACACCCCTGCTGCAAAAGCCCCTGGCCTGGCTGATCAGCACCTTGCGCAGCGGCAAATCCAAGGCGGCCTATCGCTCGATCGGGGGTGGTTCCCCCCTGCGCCGCATCACCGAACACCAGGCCCGGGCCCTGCAGAGCAGCCTCCGGGAGCGGGGCGTCGAGGCCACCACTTATGTGGCGATGCGCTATTGGCATCCCTTCACCGAGTCCGCCGTGGCTGATATCAAGGCCGATGGCATCGAGGAAGTGGTGGTGTTGCCCCTCTATCCCCAGTTTTCAATCAGCACCAGCGGCTCCAGTTTTCGCGAGCTCAAGCGGTTGCGCCAGGCCGATCCGGCCTTCGACCGACTGCCCCTGCGCTGCATTCGCAGTTGGTACGACCATCCCGGCTACATCGCGGCAATGGCGGGTCTAATCAGCGGCCAGATCCGGGCCGCTGCGGATCCGGCTCGGGCCCACATCTTTTTTAGTGCCCATGGGGTGCCTAAGAGCTATGTAGAGGAAGCCGGCGATCCTTATCAAAGCGAAATCGAGGCCTGCGTCGCCCTGATTCTGCAGCGCCTTGAGCGGGATTTGGGCTATGGGAATCCCTATACCTTGGCGTATCAGAGTCGGGTCGGCCCGGTGGAATGGCTCAAGCCCTACACCGAAGATGCCTTGCGCCAGCTGGGCAGCGACGGGGTGCAGGCCCTTGTGGTCGTGCCGATCAGTTTTGTGAGCGAACATATTGAAACTCTGGAAGAGATTGATCTGGAATATCGGGAAATCGCTGAGGAGTCGGGTATTCACCATTTCCTGCGGGTGCCGGCCCTCGATACCGATCCCACCTTCATCAAGGGCCTCGCCGATCTGGTGGTGGAGGCCCTAGAGGGCCCCGAGATCAACCTGGATCAGGCCGCCCAGCTGCCCACCAAGGTCAAGTTGTATCCCCAGGACAAGTGGGCCTGGGGGTGGAGCAACAGTTCGGAGGTCTGGAACGGTCGCCTGGCCATGGTGGGTTTCTCCGCTTTTCTGCTGGAACTGATCAGCGGCCGTGGGCCCCTCCATGCTCTGGGACTGTTCTGACCTGGCCCATGGGCGCCGCCCGCTAGCCCTGGCCTTGGTGCTGGCCCTGGTCGGGGCCCCTGGACCCGCCGGGGCCTCGGGCCGGGAAGCCTGGCTGCGGGCCACGTTCCCGGTGGAGGGATTCGTCGGCTACACGAGTGCCTTTGGTCTGCGGTTCCATCCGGTCGATGGGGGGGTCCGTCCCCACTACGGACTGGACATCGCGGCCCCGCTCGGTTCCCCGGTGCGCAATTGGTGGAGTGGTGTGTTGGTGGAGGTGCTCGCGGGCGGGGGGTGTGGCAATGGGCTGGTGATTCGCTCCGGGGACTACGAGCACACCTACTGCCATCTCGCTGGCAGCGCCGGCGGCTCCACGTACAAGAGCGGGTCGGTGCAGATCGAGGTGGGTCAGAGGCTGCGCACGGGCCAGACGATCGCCCATGTGGGCATGACCGGCAGCACCACCGGCCCCCATCTGCACTGGGGGCTCCGCTATCGGGGCGCCTGGCTCGACCCCGCCCGGGTGTTACGGGCCATGGCCGCCAGTCGTCGGGTCCAGGCCCCAAGAATGGGTTCGCCCCCTAAGGTTGGATCGTTTCAATAAGACGCCGCATTTTTCGGTACTACCGCCCTTCCCCGCCGTGACGCTTACCCCTGTCCCCCCCACGGTTACTGCCCCGGATTCCCGCCTGCCCCTTTCTTTGCGGCACGAACCGGAGCCGGTGCTGACCGGAGTGGCCCAGCGGGTCAACGGGGGTTATGCCTTGATGCATGCCCTGCATCTGCATGGCGTCAAGGATCTGTTCGGCTATCCCGGCGGCGCCATCTTGCCGATCTACGACGAACTACATAAAGCGGAAGCCCGGGGCTGGTTGAGACATGTGCTGGTGCGCCATGAACAGGGCGGTGCCCATGCCGCCGATGCCTATGCCCGGGCTACGGGCAAGGTGGGGGTCTGCTTTGGCACCTCGGGGCCTGGAGCCACCAACCTGGTGACGGGGATTGCCACGGCCCAGATGGATTCGGTGCCCATGGTGGTGATCACGGGCCAGGTGCCCCGGGCCTCGATCGGAACCGACGCGTTTCAGGAAACGGACATCTTCGGCATCACCATGCCGATCGTGAAGCACTCCTGGGTGGTGCGCGATCCGGCCCAGATCGGCCGCATCGTGGCTCAGGCCTTCCTGATCGCCGCCAGTGGGCGGCCGGGGCCCGTGCTGATCGACATCCCCAAGGATGTGGGGGTCGAAGAATTTGACTACGTGCCGGTGCTACCGGGAAGCGTCATTCCCAATGGCTTTGATTTACCCCAGCCCGTGGAGCCAGCGGCCATCAGCGCCGCCCTGGAGCTGATCCGCCAGTCCCGTCGCCCCCTGCTTTATGTCGGTGGCGGGGCCATCAGCAGTGGCGCCCATGGGGCGGTGCATGAGCTGGCCGAACGCTTCCAATTGCCGGTCACCACCACGTTGATGGGCAAGGGGGCCTTCGACGAACGCAATCCCCTTTCGGTGGGCATGCTGGGCATGCATGGCACGGCCTATGCCAATTTTGCCGTCACCGAATGCGACCTGCTGATCGCCTGCGGTGCCCGTTTCGATGACCGGGTCACCGGCCGCCTCGATAGTTTTGCCCCCCGGGCCCAGGTCATCCACATCGACATCGATGCGGCCGAGGTCGGCAAGAACCGCACCCCCCAGGTGCCCGTGGTGGCCGATGTCAGGGAGGCCCTCGAAGCCATGGTGGCAGCTTCCGCAGGCGAGACCTCCGGCGGTCGCACCCAGGCCTGGCTGGAGCGAATTGCCAGTTGGAAGCACCACTATCCCTTGACGGTGCCTGTGCCTGAAGGGGAAATTGCGCCCCAGGAGGTGCTCCTGGCCCTGCGTGATTTAGCCCCAGACGCCTTCATCACCACCGATGTGGGTCAGCACCAGATGTGGGCCGCCCAGTACCTGGCCACCGGCCCCCGCCACTGGATCAGCAGCGCCGGCTTGGGCACGATGGGTGTTGGCATGCCGGCCGCCATGGGGGTCCAGGTGGCCTATCCCGAGGCCCAGGTGGTCTGCGTGGCGGGCGATGCCAGCATTCTGATGAACATTCAGGAGCTGGGAACCCTCAGCCAGTACGACCTGCCCGTCAAGGTGGTTGTGATTAACAACGGTTGGCAGGGCATGGTGCGGCAATGGCAGGAAAGCTTCTACGAAGAGCGCTATTCCGCCTCCGCCATGCATCAGGGCATGCCCAACTTTGAGGCCTTGGCCGAGGCCTTTGGAGTCCGGGGTGTGCTGATCACCGAGCGCGCGACGATGCGGCAGCAATTGGCCGAGGCCCTGGCCCATCCCGGTCCCGCCTTCATTGATGTCAAGGTGCGTCGCAACGAAAATTGCTATCCAATGGTTCCTCCGGGCGCCAGTAACGCCCAGATGGTGGGCTTACCCAGCCATCCCGAGCTGGCCATCGACACCCAACGCCATTGCGACCACTGCGGCACCACCACCGCCAGTGCCCACCTGTTCTGCCCCACCTGCGGAGCCAAGCTCTGAGACGTTTTCTGGCGTTGCCCGGGGCCTTGAGGGGCCCGCTTAGCCTGGTTTTGGCCCTGGCGCTGACCTGGATCCTGGCGGTGGCTCCGGTGGCGGCGGCGGAGGT
>CAMCQR010000007.1 GCA_945877115.1 Synechococcus sp. UW140
ATACAAGCAATCTGCAAAATAATAATGAGTAACCTGACTCCACCGGCTGGCTTCGCGATTTGCAACATGCTCCCCACCATGAAGTAAATTGGCATGCCATATAAGTACTTGGCCTCGTTTAGGTAAAAATGAATGCTGAGAATAACCATTATTCCTGATAGCATCACGCCAGCTCTCCTCAAAAAACCTTTGTGGATGCTCCTCCATCGCCACGAGATCCGGAGTTAGATCAAGACTTGCAGCAGATAGATAGGGCAATCGGTGGCTACCAGGGTAGTAGATTAATGGGCCGCTATCATTCGAAATATCTTCCAAGGCGATCCATACCCCGCACATAAATCCATGAGGGTACGAATGAAAATGAACTGCATCACTATGAAAGTGCTGTTCACTACCAACAGCAAAGTTAAGAGTTTGGAAAGCAAAAGGCTCACGTCCATATAAAACTTGCAAACAATCTAGGATTGGAAATTGCTGAGAGATCATCAATATTTGAAAATATTTTTGCCAGCCATCCTGTAGTCGAGGAACACCCTGCTGGCCGCTTTGCCAAGACTGAATTTGAGGCAACATAATCGGAGACAGGACCTCGACAACATCCTGAGTTAAATCATCTATAATGGGATGCTCGAGTTCCAATAAACAAAAGCCATGATCGTGAAGACTTCTTGCCTCACGAGCCCAACGACCAAATTTACCAGCATCGAAAAGTTGTTCGAAATCTGGTCGATCAATAAGAGGTTTGTCAAAGAGATTCAGAGCCATTAACCACAACGGGATGAGGGCATAACAACTTCTAGCCCTTTTCGAGCACGAAGAGAAAGAGAAAAATTTTCCTCGATGAGACTTAAATGAGGACTATAAGCGGGATCATTATAAAGCAATTCACCCCAACGATTAATCATAACGTCACGTTCCCTTTGCCAACGATTATAATCAGCAGGGCGAGTTGGTGAGCCGCGTGACTTAGACTCATGATGGATCAAAACGGAGCTAGGACAATAAAGATTGCGATACCCTTCACTTTGCAAACGCAAACACAAATCAATGTCATTATAGTTTACAGCAAGATAATGCTCATCAAAGCCTCCTAACTTAGAGAATAAGTCCTTCTCTAGTACCATTACGGCACCGGTAACAGCACTAACATTTTGTGATAGCTGCAATCGATTCTGATACCCAGGTTCATCTGCATCAAAATATTTGTGTGCATGTCCAGCAACTCCTCCAATACCAAGAATTACGCCGCCATGCTGAACTGTCCCATCATCGAAAAGTAGCTTCGGACCCACAGCTCCAATGCTAGGGCGGATAGCATTCGCAACCAAGGGAGAAAGCCAGCCAGGATGTAAGGCCTCAACATCGTTGTTAAGAAAAGCAAGGACTTTTCCGCGGGAATATTTTACGGCGTAGTTATTAAGAGCCGAATAATTAAATGGACCTGGCATAGATAATATGATCACATCTTCTCGTGATTTGAGTTTTTTCAATTGTTCAAGAGCGTCCGGCTGGGTACTACCATTATCAATAATAATAAGTTCTGTAGGAGGATTGCCGTGAGAATATTTCCGTAGAGATTCTAAACAAATCTCAAGAATAGCTGAATGATCTTTAGTCGGAATAATGATACTAACTAGTGGTTCTGGCTTTGGGAGGGGCCAACAAACCAAATTTCCGTCATTATTTTGTCTCCTAACGTTAACATTACAACCTAAGCGACGAAGATGCTTCTCAACAATATTTGCTGATGTTAAACATCCTCGCGAGTTAATATCGCATTTAGAGCGGTGGTAAAGCACTTCAGGAAGATGGATAATTTCGTCTGGATGACATAGAGATGATGCTTCAAGCATTAAAGAGTAGAGAGTAATATCCTCACCTGCATTAGTCAAACTTAAAACAGATTGCTTATAAAGGTCTTCTGAAATGAGCCAACAATGAGAATAGCATGGGTCGGAGTATAATAGGTCTGGATTCCAAGCTGGCTTAAATTGGGGACTATGACGACGACCATATGTATCGATATGATCTTCATCTGCATAGATTAATCTGGCATTAGGGTGATGCGCTAATGCATAACTTAAGCTTCGCAAAGCATGTGGTGCTAGTTGATCACCTGACTTGATTGGAAAAATCCAAAAAGAATTAGGAGTAGTTGAATCAACTGGGAACTCATCGACAATCCTAAACAAACCAGATTTTTGGTTTAACCAAGAACTCATAGATAAATCTTTTAAAACTGATTCATGTCCATCACACCAAAACCACAGTTTTATACTTAAAGCAGGGCAACTGTTAGGAGATATCGCTGGACTTAATCTCTTAGTTTGTTCATGCATAAGCCAGGGCAATTCCACATATTCAATCCAAGAGTCATAATTAATCAGTGAGTATTGAGAGCGCGAAAGAACACGATTATAGTCACGCCATTGTATCCTTGGAGATATTTGTTTGTGAGGCAATCTAGCTTCATAATGATGATGAAAACGATTAAGTTTACGCCTCATAAGCTGTCTGCGGCGAATCGGCAAAAGGGGAATCAATCTTAAACCAGTTAGCGTAAATAAGCCATTAGTACCACTAAGAATGAGGCGAATTTCATTTTGATTTTTTCTAATACGAACGATCCGTCGACGCCAAATGCCAGAAGCTAGTTGAAGCCCCATAAATCCATTAAATAAAGAAAAACAACGCTTTTGTTCAGAAATCCACAGTACACTAAGGATATACCATCCTGATCTTGGCGCAGGATTAAGTAAAAAGACCCTACCACTGGATTCAGGGGATATAGACCAGTCACTTAATATAAATATACCCAAGAAACGACGCAATAAACTCACTGCCGATGACTGGCCTGCATGCCAAGGACAAATTTAGTAAGACTTAAGCCAACTGCACATGAAGCCAAAACTGTAAAAAATCCTTTACTGCGCCAACTATTGTCGGGGTCCTCAGGCAATTGGGGAGCCGACAATAGTGCCATAAATTTTTGCTGGCGACGACTTTCAATTCTTGCTTTTTCAACAGCACTCAAAGCTAACTTATAACTATCTGTATTAAAAGTAACTTCAGAATCAAGTTTAACAAGGTCAGAAGCCGTCCTGTTGAAATCAAGTCCTTTACTTGAAAGGACTGTCTTACGTTCAATCTCAATTTGTTTTTCCAATTCCTTGATCTGATCAGATACTGAAACCATTTCCGGTTCATTAGTATCTCGGAATTGAAGCTTCATGGTAGCCAAGTCAACACGTAACTGAACCAGTTTCTCTTGAAGTTTACTTATTGTTTGACTGGCTAAATCAGCTTCGAGTTTGGGATCAATAACAGAATTTTTATTTCGATAATCAAGAAGATTACCTTTAGATTGCTCTAATTTAGAACGAGCTCGCCGAAGTTCTTCTTCAGCGAAGCCTAACTGCTTAAGACTTATATCTTGATTAAGGCGATTTACAAACTGCTCACTCGTTGCCAGCATGAATCTGTTGAGATCGAGCGATGCCTGTGGAGTTAATCCAACAGTACGCAACACAACTGCTCCAGATAACTCATCAAGACTAACGGCAACCTGCTTTTTGAAGAACTTTAAACGCTGCTCCTTACTTGATCCCTTTTTTAAGCCAGAAAATGGATCAAGTCGATTAGGGGCATATGCTGTCTCAAGGTTGTAAGTTCGGTTAAGATCGTGGAGAACTTGAGGAGATTGAAGATAGGTTTTTAGATAACGTCCGTCTTCAATGGAAGCTTGATTTGTCCTTCCCAAGAGATTTGCCAATCCAGACCCTCCACTAGACATCTCGGAATCTTCTGCTTTACGTATAACAAAATCAGATCTAGTTACGTATCGATTGGCAGCAATCGAATAAAAGTAAATAGCTGAGCCAATAACTGGAATAATTAGCAACTGAGATATGGAAAGTTTATTAACAATGCCAAATCTTTTCCGAGGGATTTTAGGTGAAGAAACGATTAAATCTGAAACTTCGTTGTTATCATCAGTCTTGCGCAGTAAAAACTTATTTAAAGGATTGGCATTGTCAACGTCAATCATAATTAAATTAAATGAAGGAAGAAGTCAAGAAAAATTTTTGAAAAACCAAGGTTAGTTCATGGGTTTGCTCAAAAGGCGATCCGTATGAAGGGCGACAGCTTCCTCCAAATTATCATAGATTTCAATTTTACCACCATCAAGCAGAAAAGCTCGATCGCAATGGAGTTTGAGTCCCCATAGGTTATGATCAACCATGAGAAAATCAGATCGTTTTCTCTTATCTAAAAGTAGTTGTTTACTTTTTTCACGAAAGCGTTGGTCTCCAGCAGAAGTAACTTCATCTATTAGATACACATCAAAATCAAATGCCATGGAAAGACCGAAGGCTAATCTAGATCTCATGCCACTGGAATAAGTTTTAAACGGACGATCAAAATAAACGCCGAGTTCTGCAAACTCTTCAATATAACGTATTCTTTCATTAATGCGATATTTGGGTGAATAAATACGACTAACAAATGTTACGTTTTCTCGACCAGTTAAGCTACCTTGGAAACCACCTACTAGACCGACGGGCCAAGAAATACTGGCGTCAGACTCAATAACACCAGAATCCGGAACATCTGTCCCACCAAGAATTCTTAATAACGTACTTTTCCCCGCACCATTGGCTCCTAATATCGCAATTGATTCTCCGCTATGTATATCAAAGTCTATATTATTGAGAATGGTAGCTTTTTTACCATTATAAGTATAAGTTTTAGTGAGGCCTCGAACTTTGATCATGATTTAAAGAGTGAGGAGGGATTTTTCATTGTTATAGTATATCCACAGTGCAAGAGTTACACCAATAATAGCACAAATTAAAGCATAGGAAAGACTAGCATCAGGCGTAAAATAATCATCGCTCATAGACTTTCTATTTAATTCAATTGCATGCATTAAAGGATTCCATACGAAAAAAAATCTGGTCCATGGTGGTAGAAGCCAATACCTGAAAGGTACTCCAGAAGAGAACCAAAGTACTCTAGGAATCCAAAATGCTGCTTGCTGAAAAGCAGGCGCAATATGGCATAACACCATAAATATTAATCCCATGGAAAACCCATAAACAGCCATAAGCAAGATAGTGATAAAGAAAAGACCTATATCACTCATGTAAATATTATCGAGATAGATCCATGTAAAAAAACATATTACAAGAAAACAGCAGGTATAAAGTCCAGTTTCACAAATAGACCGTGCTATAACAGTATCGATAGGTTTGACTGGGCGGTAAAAAAGCAATGCTTCATTAGCATCCATAGCGTTGATAGATCGAACTACTATCTGACTAAAAATTGTAAAAAGAATTGTTCCAGAAGCCAAAAAAAGAAATACATTTAAGCTACCACCGCGGTTCAAATTAACCGAGGCAAGAAATATCATCCAGATCAGAATCAACCCAAGGGGTTGTATCAATACTCCTAAAAAGCCACCCTTAACGTTACTTACACGAGTTCGTAGTTCACGATAAACAAGTGCATCGACTACTCTCCATTGCACTCTCCATCCACTGACACCAGGTAAACCATCCTTGTTTATACCCGTAGGGTATTCTCTATCGAGAGAATCAGAATCAAAAGAATTTTGCTTTGGTCCCAAGGGATTTAAGATGGGCTTCAAACAAGTTTACCAGATTTCCCTGATCAGCCCGAAATCGTTTGCCACCAACGATCCACATCTCTAACCAGCCCCCTACGTAAACGACGTTCAATCCGATCAAGGGCCTGCTCCAAGGCCATCTCTCCCAGCCAACGAGCTGGTTTCCATGAAACCTGAGATGAATTTAATACTACTTTGGCAAAACCAACGAAACCGATATCACAACCTTCTTCATAAAGTGTTAAATTTGCATAGAGCTGAAAACGTATAAATTTCTGCCAACTCCCCAAGCCATCAATTTTGCAAACTTTACTACTCAAGTATAATCCTGTAGCTTTCGAAACAGCCTCAAAATGAAGTTCAGGACTCAGGCAAAATGTTAATAAATAGAAAGGGGCAGATCGATAGATGAATAAACTAGCTCCATCCACTTGCAGAAAAGGACCTTGAAGTCGTTCTGGTGATAAGAGACAGCCCATAATCCTATCTGCCTGATCCAAATAGTCATAAAGATTGCTCATTCTATTGGGCAATACTCCTGGTAAATTAACAGAAATTTTTATATAACGCTCTCGACTCCACTCGGTAGAAAATCCTTTCTTCAACATCAGACTGGTATGTTAATCTAGAGCATAGCTTAGTTGTGAACAAGAGTACGCCAATGGATCGGCTTAACACTTATCAATCAGTGGAAGGCCAGGACTGCCTCCAGCTTCCCCCGCTTTTGGGCGTTCCTAATAGAGCAATGGGTAAACTTGCCACTCTTGATGCGCTTCTATGTCCATCAAAGCTAGTTAAGGGGTCTCAAGCTTGTCGTCACAAGTCCCTTGATGCCGTATTGGCCTGGGGTCGAAAACCATCTGGAATTACATCTGAAAGAATTGCCAATGCACGAGGGCTACCGATATGGCGTTGTGAAGATGGTTTCCTACGTTCCATCGGTCTTGGAGTTGACGATCCGCCTCTTTCATTACTGTTAGATGATACTGGTGTTCATTATGATGCCAAACTACCAAATCGTCTTGAGAAACTAATTAGCAAATCTATAACTGCTGATCAATATCATAGAACTCAAGCACTATGTTCGCTATGGTGTGAAATGCGAGTAAGTAAGTACAATAAGTCTCCAGAAACAAATGTCCCCGACGAACCTTTTATCTTAGTAGTTGATCAAACAGCAGGCGATCTTTCAATCAAAGGTGGATTAGCTGAAGCAAGCTCTTTTCAAACAATGCTCCTGGAAGCGCGGTTGGCTTACCCCCAAACTCTAATAATCATTAAAATCCATCCAGATGTTGCTTGTGGCCGAAAAAAAGGACACTTTTTACCTGCAGAATTTATGGATTCAAAATTGAGATTCAGCACTGATGGTGGCCATCCAACTGCCCTTCTAGAAAGAGCCGAAGCTGTATATGTAGTTAGTTCTCAGCTTGGTTTTGAAGCGTTACTCTGGGGACGGCCTGTGCATTGTTTTGGCATGCCATTCTACGCAGGATGGGGACTCACCAACGACAAACTACAAGCACCTCTTCGCCGTAAGGAATTCCAACCAACTCTTGAGCAACTAGTCCATGCCTGTTTAATAGCATACCCACGCTATATTGATCCCCATAAATATTTACCTTGTACTCCAGAAAAGTTAATTAGATGTATCGGACTTCAAAGGCGAAAATACTTAGAACTACCAAGGCAGATCCAAGCTTTTGGATTCAAACCTTGGAAAAAGCCGATTTTGAAGCGATTTCTATCTGGTTCTGATATAAGCTTTCGAAACAAGAATAGTAAACCTGCCCAATATTGTGATTCAATGATCATTTGGGGAAGACAACCCGGCTTTGGAGTGGCTGAATTCTTGAAATCTAGACAAACTTTAGATTTACCAATTCCCCGACTACTACGCATTGAAGACGGTTTTTTGCGCTCAGTTGGCCTTGGGGCCAATCTAATTGCACCCATCTCCTGGGTAATCGACCAGAGTGGCATTTACTACGACTCAAGAAACCCATCCGATCTTGAAGATTATCTAGCTAAGCATGTCTTTACCCAGGAAGAAAAAGAACGTGCAAAACAATTTCGTAAGAGACTCGTCAGGGCAAGGTTAACAAAATACAATATCAAGGCGCCGGCTTGGAAGCGACCACAGAACAAGGAGCGAGTGATCTTAGTACCTGGTCAGGTTGAAAGTGATGCTTCGATTCGTTATGGAACCATTGATCTACGGCTTAATGAAGATCTTTTACGTGCCGTACGTTCTCTGGAATCAGAAGCTTGGATTGTATACAAGCCCCATCCCGATGTCGTTGCAGGTCTACGAGGCGGCAACTCCCACTTTAATCAGAAGGAGCATCTATGGGATGAATTGGTTGAAAATAGTTCGATTGAAGATATGTACGATCAAGTGGATGCTGTTCACGTACTCACTTCCCTAGCTGGATTTGAAGCCATGCTAAGGGGCGTTGAAGTCTACACATGGGGTTTGCCTTTTTATGCTGGCTGGGGTCTTACAGAGGATCGATATACATGTCCCAGACGAGGAAGACAATTGAACATTGATGAATTGGTATATGGGTCTCTTATCCATTACCCCCGCTATGTCAGTCTAAATAGTGGGTTATTCATTGAACCGGAGGAAGCTATAGAAGAACTGCTAGAATGGAAATATTCTTTTAAATCGGAAATGAGCTGGTGGCAACTTCTCTTTCGCCAGTGGGGAGGGTGGCGAGAACGTATCCTAAGGAACATACAACCATGATGGACCTCCTAATATCTAACAAACATAACAGACGTTGTCGATGAGGCAGATCGCCATCAAAGGACCTGTTCTCTTCCTAATGGGGCCCTTGGGAACGTTTTTTGCCCGATTTGCCAATGATCTGAAAAGCCAAGGGGTACCGATCATCAAGGTGATGTTCCCTTTGTATGAATTTGGATTCAAGAAACAAGAATGTCTGCCCTACCGAGGTAGCATGGAAGCTTACCCCGAATTTTTACAACAGGTTTTGCTAGAAAATGGCATCCGCCATGTATTTATGTATGGTGATTTTATTGATCCCCATCGTCTTGCCATTGATGTCATAAATATAATTAATGGACGACCTGAACGGGAATATGATATAGATACTTGGGTCTTTGAACTTGGATACATTCGCCCTAATTTCATTACTCTTGAACGGGAGCGAGTCAACGCAAGATCATCACTCAACCAACCCGCCAATTTCTATGATTCACTTCCTCAGGTCAACAGCATTCGAACCAATTACGAAAAATCAGGGTCTCGTTGGCGAAAGGTCTGGAAATTTCCAACATTCATTCAACATGCATTGACCGACTACCCGATCATTCATGGACCGCACAAATTACAACCCAAACCTAGCTACTTACTTTATCAGGTTCGTGGCCTGTTGCGTAAGTATCTTTATCATTTTACGGAGAATAAAGTTCGTTCACAAATACTGGATGGTCATCCCTATTTCCTTGTGCCCCTGCAAGTGTCGAGCGACTCCCAGGTGAGCTTAGGTTCGCAATATTCTGGAATGGAGCCATTCATTGAAGAACTAATTATCTCCTTTGCAAAAAATCATTTATCCGGTAATCGACTCATTTTCAAACATCATCCTAGAGACCGAGGGTATAACCATTATGGTAACTTTATCAAGATGACAGCTCGTCAGAATGGAGTTGAAAACATGATTCTTTATTTTCATGACGGTTCTCTAGGCCCAATTCTTAAGCAAGCCAAGGCTGTTATCACGATCAACAGTACAGTTGGTTTGCAGGCCCTCTACCACGGCATACCCACTAAAGTGATGGGAAAAACTTATTACAACCTTGCCGGCATTACAGACCAACAAGATCTTGCCAAATTTTGGAAAAATCCTACATCTTCCAATCAAGATTTATTTTATAAATTTTACGATCATCTCCTGACTACGACCCAACTCGAAGGCAACTTTGACAGTTATTTTAATTTTCGGTCAAACTTCCTTGTTGATCACAAATGCTCCATTGAAACCATCGCCAGACGCCCTTCCGTCCTAGAGATAGGACAACGATTTATGACTCTAGGCCAATGCTTCGGCCTCTACTACCTACAACTAGCAGCCCTGCTATTTGGACAAAAGAATTTAGCGAAACGCCAATTGGTGCGTTCCGCCCAGTTGGGACTGCAAGCGCTGGGAGTCAACGTGCTGATGGAACGTAGGGCCAGCGCCCTTCCCTATCGGCAAATTCATATAGCCAACCATGGGCATCCTCTTGATGTTTTATTAGTCCAAGGCTATTTCCGTGATTGCAGCCTAACAACAGCAGCTCGTCACCTCAAATGGATTTTGCCATTTCTGGAACAGAGTGCCGCCAACTACGGCCACACCAATCTGGACCACCTCAATTCAACATCAAGGCGTATTGGTTTTCACAAAATTCTGAAAATGTTGCAGCAGCGTGGTCGAATTTTTCTATTTCCCAGTGGTTCTCTTGTAACACCAATTACGCAAAGAGTCTCGCCAAGTCTCTATGTCCTTAGTCGTAGAACAGGAGCGGCTATTGTGCCATGGTTCTGCAGTTATCGAGGTTTTCCTGCTACAGAAAAGCAACTAAGTTATCGACCCTTGGCTTTAATAGTCCACCGAATCTTGGGACCCCAGGCCACTATCCTGTGCAAAGAAGGTCATCCCATTGATAGTCGTACCTTCATTAACCGCCAAGCCCTCTCTGAGCACATTATCAATCTCTATAATGATTTTGAGAAAAATCAGTTGAATCTCGAAAGTCTCAGGACCTTAGGTTTTTGAAAAGTTAAAATCTCTGAGTTTCGTCATCGAAGATCCATACCTGCTTGAGATTTTCAACCAGAAAAAAATGCCTTTGCTTAGGGGTTAAAGAGTTTAGATTGCAATGCATCAAAATTTCGACCACTTGATTAAAGTCCTTTGCCAGTGATAAACCAAGGACATGGGCATTGCCAAAACTACTGTACTTACGTAAGAGCACAGGAAAATTGAAGTTCTCCCCCCACTGTTGGCGTAGGGTACGCTCCAGTTCGAGGAAGGGACTCGATCGCCCGTATCCTTTGGGTAGATTCATATGGAAATCCGATGCAGGTAAAACTAATGAATCAACAGAGAGAGGATGACGAGCTGTAGGGATTGGCAGATTGCCACGAAAGGGAGGCTGTTGCAAAGCGGAGTATAAGGCCTGATTCAAAGCATTGGTATAGCGATATTGATTATATGAAACCATACCAAAAAGATGTTGATGGCCTGTGGCCATCGGCAAACTAGCCATAGCCCGCAACAGGAGAAATAGGACCGGCGTTGTCCGCCTATGGGAATTAGCCACGAAAGTACGACCGATTTCGGCATAGGCCATGTCCCTCGATTTTAGGAATGCATCCAGACCTGGATAGCAATGCTCTAAATAGGATTCACGGCCGCTCCAGCCGGAGCCATGCCAATGGGAGAGTGCCAGGCGCAACGAACCCGCCAGTTGGCTTTGCTCTTGATCCCAGACCACAACATGCCAGTAATAGCTATCTCGGCCATCAAGATCGATCTCACCGGGGCCATGGGGAGAGATCTCTCTGTAGCTTGTTGCTCTCAAACGACCGATAGCAGGCGCAACCAGAGCGAATAGGTGGGGCGGCAGGAAATATGCGGTAAATTTCTCATGCTCCAAACAGCGATAGCGTTCCATCTCACCGCCGAAGAAAACACGATCGGCGCACGGCATCTCGTCGGGGCGGGGGGCTGAAGCTTCAAACAATCCTGACACCCTGGCCTCCCCTCAGAATGGCGCCATCGGGATAAGGCCGATGTCGCCCCATCTGTTCAAGTTGAATTTTACTCAAATTGCCGTACTCCATCAGGGGGCAGGCTCAACGATCGACCACTTCCTGCGCCTGCCCGTGGAAGAGTCGGGACGCCATCTCCTGGAATTTGACACCAGTCAGCCCCCAGATCGGTCCATGGCGAGCTGGCTGAGGGCGATGGCCCAGGTCATCGTGGTCCGTTACCTACCCCGCCCCTGGCTCGAGGTGTTGTGGCAGCTGCGGCGCCAGGGCACCGAACTGATTTTTTTGATGGATGACGATCTGCTCAGTCCAGCCGCCCAGAAGGATCTGCCCACCTCCTATCGTCGCCGTCTTCAAGAGAGCATCACCCGCCGCCGCCGCCTGGTGCAGCTTTTGTTTGATGCCCTTTGGGTCACCAGCCCAGTCCTTGCTGAGCGCTATGGGTACTTGGGAGCGCGCTGTTTGCCCCTGAGACCCCACCCCAAGCTGCTCCAAGGGTCACCACGGTTGCAACTGGCCTACCTGGGTACCAGCGTGCATTGGCCGGAAATGCTTTTTCTGGTGCCCGTGCTCCAGGAACTGCAACAGCGCCACGGCCATACCCATGTGGAAGTCTTCGGCGACCACAAGGTCAACCGCCTCTTTCGGGGGTTACCACGGGTGCGGATCATCCACCCCATGGGCTGGAGCCAATATTTGGCGGAAACCGGATCCCAGCGGATTGACTTGTTGCTTTGCCCCTTGCTGGCCAGCCCATTCAACGCCGCCCGCGCCCCGGTGAAATTCATCGATGCGGCCCGCACCGGGGCTGTAGGTCTCTACTCGGACCTGCCGCCCTACCAGGGCTGGATCCGAGACGGCATCGATGGCATATTGCTTAGAAACAACACCAACGACTGGATCAATGCCATCGAGGCCCTGATCCTGGATTCCGCGCTTCGTGTCAGGCTGGCCAAAGTCTGCCGGCAGCGAGCCTTGGAGCTGGCCGGAGTGGGGGGCGTGGAGTAGATCATCGGATGACCAGACCAAATCCCGGCGCAAATAGGAGCAGCTACCTACCCAGCTCCCGTAGCGTGAGGGGGATCGCATCGCTCCAGCGCCCTTCCACCATGGCCCGTCGCCCTGTTGTGACCACTGCGTTTGTCTTCGCTGTGGTGGGCGGATTGTCCTTGGTCGAGCCAGTTCTGAGCGGCAAAGCCCAACCCTATGGCGCCTATCGGAGTAGGGGAAACGGCCAGAATCAACCGGTTTTGTATCACCTGGGCCCAGGGGACCGAATCAAAAGTTCCGTATTTCGCATGGAGGGCTACGAGACCGTGGCCGAGGTCCTCAGTGACGGCACCCTCAATCTGCCACGCCTGGGCAGCGTGCCGGTTTGGGGTCTCACCATGGACCAGGCCCGAGCCCGCATCACCAAAGGATATGGACGCATTCTGCGCCACCCGATCGTCTACATCGACCTCGTGGAAGCCCGTCCGGTGCGCATCTCCATCAGTGGCGAAGTGCAACGACCCGGTTTGTACAGCATTGGTCGCGGGGGGACCAACCAGCTCTCCAGTGGGGGCAACACCACACCTTCCACATTCATCCAAAGCAGCGGATGGCCAACCCTGGTGGATGCCCTGCAGCGGGCTGGTGGACTCACCGCCTATGGCGACCTGAAACGAATCACCGTCGAACGCTCCACCGGCGGACCCGGCTCATCGGTGCAAACCCTGCAATTTAACTTTTTCAAAGTTTTGGTTAACGGCGGCCAGGTCACCAATCCCCTGCTGTACGACGGAGACAGCATCCAGGTTCCCCGCGCCGCGAACCTCACCGAAACGGAGATGCTCGCAGTGGCTTCCTCAACTTTCGCCCCAGACACCATCAGTGTCAATGTGGTGGGTGAAGTGGAGCGGCCCGGGCCTCAGAACGTCAAAGCCAACAGCCCCCTCTCCGGCGCCCTGCTTTCGGCCGGAGGCCTTACACGCCGCGCCAATCCCTCCACCGTACGGCTGCTGAGGTTGGAGTCCAGCGGTTCTATCAAGCAGGCCACCATCAGCTTCAACCCCGCTGCCTCCCTCGGCTCGCCCCAGAACCCGCCGTTGCAACAGGGGGATGTAGTGGTGGTGGATCGCCACGGCTGGGCTAAGGCCAACGACAGCCTGCGCTCCGCCATGGAGCCCATCGCGCCGATCATCAACGCGGCCGGTCTCTTCCGCCTATTGGGCCTCTAGCCTGCCAGCAGGATCACCTTGGGCGCCTAGCGTGCCAAACCTCCGCCCCTCCCGGCCTTCCGCCGGTCTCTGACGTGACCCTGCGGCTCACCAACACGCTCACCCGCCGCCTGGAGCCGTTCGTGCCCCTCAACAGCGGCCGGGTCTCGATCTATAGCTGCGGCGTGACGGTCTACGACCTCTGCCACCTGGGGCACGCCCGCAGCTACATCGTCTGGGATGTGCTGCGTCGTTATCTGCAATGGAGCGGATATGCCGTCACCTATGTTCAAAATTTCACCGATATCGACGACAAAATTCTGAAGCGAGCGGCAGAGGAAAACAGCACCATGGCCGCCGTGAGTGAACGCAATATCGAAGAGTATTGGAAGGATATGGATCAGCTCAATATCCTGAAGCCTGATCGCACCCCTCGGGCCACCCTCTGCCTGGATGCGATCCGCATCATGATTGGCGAATTGGAGGCGCGGGGAGCGGCCTACAGCAACGATGGTGATGTCTATTTTGCCGTTATGGGCAAAAGCGATTACGGCAAACTCAGCGGCCGCGATCTACAACAGCAGCAGGAGGGGGCCAGCGGCAGGCTCAACCAGGAAGAAGAAAATCGCAAACGCCACCCCTTTGATTTTGCCCTCTGGAAAGGGGCCAAACCGGGGGAGCCCAGTTTCCCTTCGGCGTGGGGCCCGGGACGGCCGGGCTGGCATATCGAATGCTCGGCCATGGTGCGCCAGGAACTGGGTGAAACCATCGACATTCACCTAGGTGGAGCCGACCTGATCTTTCCCCACCACGAAAATGAAATAGCCCAGTCGGAAAGTGCCACCGGCCAATCCTTGGCCCGCTACTGGCTCCACAACGGCATGGTGAATGTCAACGGGGTGAAGATGAGCAAATCCCTGGGCAATTTCACCACGATCCGGGCCCTGCTGGCCGATGGCGTCAGCCCCATGACCCTGCGCCTGTTTGTGTTGCAGGCCCACTACCGCAAGCCCCTGGATTTCACCCGGGCGGCCTTGGATGCGGCGGCGACCGGTTGGCAGGGGCTGGAGGCGGCCCTGGGGGTTGGCGAGACCCTGGGTTGGACGACAGTGCGAGCTGGCTTGCCGCAGCCGGCCTTGTCGGACGAACTGGTCGCTAGCCGTGCCCGCTTTGTCGCCGCCATGGACGACGACCTGAACACCGCGGCCGCCCTGGCGGAATTGTTTGATCTGGCCAAACCGCTGCGGGGCCTGGCGGGGCGACTGCGCACCAGCGACGCCAGCCAATACGCCCTAAGCCCGCCGGAACGCCACCTGGAGGGGCGTTGGAAATTACTTGTGGAACTGGCCGGAGAGGTGCTGGGGCTGATTACTACAAGCAAGCGAGAACAGAAGCCCGTATTAAATGTGATAATCCAATCTATAGGTGAAAAGCTTGTTCATGAATTGCTCCAGCAACGCTACCTGGCCAAAACCCATAAGGACTACATCAAAGCCGACCAACTGCGAAACAAGTTGATGACCGAATACCAAATCGAAATCTTCGACAAAAAAGGCGGAATCACCACAGCCACCGGCGGGGTTCTGCAGGAAACCATTTTGACCTTTGATCCCGCGGCCCTGGCTGGCGATTCCCCCTAGACGCCCCTAGAGATCTTTTGCCGCAGGCGGTCGGGATGTCTGCTTCATGGCCGCCTCGATGCGACGGATCCGCACCAGGGTCTGTTGCCACACCTCCAGGCGGAACCCGGCGGGGCCATCGCCCGCAGCCGCTTCCTGCCGGGTGGCCTCCACCAGGGCCTCCAGGTCGCCGCCCCGCTCAAAGGCCTCCCACAACTGCCGTTCGAGGCGGGCCCGGGCGATGAAATTCCAGCGCTGCAACCAAAGCATCCATAGCCCCCTGGGGACTTCAGTTAAGACCCCCGCCAGCCCAACAGTACGGATCCATGGCCGATGAGAGACTGGGGCGCCGTCGCCCCCGGGAATCTCACCTTGAAAGCCATTGCCGTGCTGGGCTCCACCGGCTCCATCGGCACCCAAACCCTGGACATCGTTGAAGAGTTTCCGGATCGATTCCGGGTGGTGGCCCTGAGCGCCGGCAACAACCTGGCGCTGTTGGTCGAACAAATCCGACGCCACGCCCCCGAAGCCGTCGCCCTCGCCGATCCGACGCGACTGGGGGAATTAGAGGAGCGGCTGGCGGCCCTGGAGCCCAGCCAAAGGCCGCCGCGCCGGCCCCAGTTGCTGGGCGGACGCGAGGGGATCTGTGCGGTGGCAGCCTGGTCCAGCGCCGAGCTGGTGGTGACCGGCATTGTCGGCTGCGCCGGCCTGCTGCCCACCCTGGCCGCCATCCGCGCCGGTAAGGATCTGGCCCTGGCCAACAAGGAGACGTTGATCGCCGCAGGACCGGTGGTCTTGCCCGAGTTGGAGCGCAGTGGCAGTCGGCTGCTGCCGGCCGATTCCGAGCACTCCGCCATTTTTCAGTGCCTGCAGGGCACCCCCTGGCCCGAAACGGCACGGCTCTCAACGGGGCACCCCACACCCGGCCTGCGAAACATCCAGCTGACGGCCTCCGGCGGCGCCTTCCGGGACTGGCCCGCGGCAGACCTGGCCAAAGCCACCGTGGCCGATGCCACCAGCCATCCCAACTGGAGCATGGGCCGCAAGATCACGGTGGATTCGGCCACCTTGATGAACAAGGGGCTGGAGGTAATCGAAGCCCACTACCTATTCGGCCTCGACTACGACCATATCGAGATCGTCATTCACCCCCAGTCGATCATCCATTCGATGGTGGAGCTGGCCGATTCCTCCGTGCTGGCCCAACTGGGCTGGCCGGACATGAAGTTGCCGATCCTTTCCTGCCTCAGCTGGCCCGAACGCATCGAAACCCCCTGGCCGCGTCTCAACCTGGCCCAGGTGGGTCAGCTGACCTTTCGGGAACCGGACCGGCAAAAATATCCGTGCATGGAGCTGGCCTACGCCGCCGGGCGGGCAGGGGGCACGATGCCGGCAGCCATGAATGCGGCCAACGAACAGGCCGTGGCCCTATTCCTCGAGGAACGCATTCATTTTCTCGATATCCCCCGCCTGATCGAGCGCGTCTGTGATCGGCACCGCGCCGACCTCACCGCCACTCCCTCCCTGGAGGACGTGCTGGCGGTCGATGGCTGGGCCCGCCAGGCGGTGTCGGAGGCTGCCGGCCACGGCCTGCAGTACTTACAGCCAGCCTGAACCATGGAGACTCGCCTGAGGCAGGCTCACCTGATGCAGTCCCCCCCCGTCCAGGCCCACCTGCTGCTTTGCGCCACCCCAACCAAAGCCCTGTGCTGTGACCCGGTGGCCGGCGCTGCCAGCTGGCAGCGGCTCAAGGAATTGGTACGCGAACTGGATCTTGAGAACCCCAGCCGGCGCGAGGGCATCGTGCTGCGCAGCAAGGTGGATTGTCTGCGGATCTGCCAGGCCGGCCCGATTCTGTTGATCTGGCCCGATGGCATCACCTACGGCGGTGTGACGCCCGAACGGCTCGAACGCATCCTGGAAGAGCACGTGTTGGGCGGCCAGCCGATCGAGGATTGGATTATCGCCCGCCAGACCCTGGGCCCCATCCCAGGGGAAGCCCAGGCCAGGGGTCCGGGTAGCACCCACGCTTAGGACCGCTGGGTCCGCCGCCCTTGGTCAACCAACCAGGTGGCAATGGCGCGGTCGGCCCAGGTGCCCTGGTGGCGATGGCGGCCATCGCCATGGCCATGGAAGCCGTTATGGCCCCCACCCGGGCTCAATAGCAGCGAGGGGAAGCGGCTCAACCCCTTGGACTCGATTGGCCCCCCAGACCCCTGGGCGGCCAGGGCCTCCAAGGCCTGGGGGGGCACCCAGGGATCATCGGCGGCCTGCAGCAGCAGCAGGGGGGGGAGGGGCGCCCTGGAGGCGTCCACTCCCAAGGCCAGCAAAGTCTGGAGCGGACTGGCCGCAGCGTAATAAGCCCCAACGGAGGAATAGCCCCAGCGCGGGGCGGTGATGCCGGCATCGAAGGCGCGAATCGAGCCGCGGCGCAAGGCCCTCCCCAGGGCCTGCCGTTCGCCGGCAGCCAGCCCACCGGGATCTTGGCTCACCTCGTCCACCAGACGCCGCAGCAGCCAGCGCTGGTAGAGCCCGTTGCGGGGGCGTTCCATCTGGCCAAGACAGGCCTCCAGATCGAGGGGGCTGCTGACACAGGCCAGGCCCTGGACGGGCGATCCAAGGGCCGGGTTCTGATGCAGGGTCGTCAGAAGGGCGTTGAGCAGGACCGTGCCCCCCAGGGACAACCCGACCCCGAAAAGGGGCAGGGACCCCGCTTGGAGACGGGCCCAGGCCAGGGCGGCCAGCATGTCCTGATCACATCGGGCGGCATAGCTGCCATGGGCTAAAGGACGGCCCGCCCCCGCCCCCCGCAGGTTGAGCCGCACCACCGCCAGACCGTGGTCCCGCAGGACCAGGGCCAGCCGGCGCAGGCCGGGGCCGTCGCTGGCGCCGCCCAAGCCATGCACCAGCACAACCCAACCCCACGGCTCGGCGCCCCCATCCACCCGGGCCAGGAGTCGGTCCGCCCCAGCCAGGGGAATCGTGGCCCGCTGGCCCCGATCCGGGGGTAGGGCCGGGGGGTGAATACTGTCACGCACGGTCTGCAGATCGCCACCCCACCAGGGAAAGCGGGGCCGGAAGGATCCCCCGACAGACAGGAAATCCTGAACGGAATCGGGGGGAGACTTCGGGCTCGCCATGGACAGGGACTGGAACAGCGGCAGGGTGACCCGTGGCGGTGGGGCCCCAGAATCCGATCATGGCGCCCCCCTCCTTCGATCTTGGCCTGCGCCCGCGCTCTAATCCCCTGGGGGAATCGGTCGCAGCCGCCCCGACCATCGAACCGCGCCAGTGGCAGCGGCAACTGATCGAGCTGATGCGCCGCAGGCTGCGTCAGGGGCCTGCCCTGGAAAAGGATGTGTTGGTGCATGCCGGACCTGGAGCGGGCAAGACCATCGGTGCGCTCCTGGGGTTCCGCCGCCTCTGGCAAGAAGGCCACCTCGATCGCGTGCTGATCTGCTGCCACCGCACCACGATTGCCAACCAATGGCTGGAAACGGGGCGGCGCCTGGGTTTGATTCTCGAACCCTGGCAGGGGTGCACCCCCCAGGACACCTGCCATGGCCTGGTCCTGAGTTATCAGGCGGCAACACGGGCCCAGGGGGATCCAACGGCGCTACTGGCCGGGGCCGGGCAAGGGGCGCGCTGGCTGGCCATTGCCGATGAAGTGCACCACCTCGGCCTCGATCCGGATGAACCGGAGTCCAGCGCCTGGGGGCCCGCCTTCATCCGCCTCACCGAACCGGCGGCCCTGCGCCTGGGACTCTCGGGCACCCCCTTTCGGGCCGACAACCTGGCCTTCTGTGCCGCCCGGCGCCAGCCGATTCCGGCCGAGGAGGGGGGCGGGGAACACATCGTGCCGGACCTGAGCATCGAGCCCCGCCAGTTGATCGAGGCCGGCGATGTGCGCCCGCTGGAATTCCGCTTTCAGGATGGCTGGGTGGAGCATGGCCGGCCCCAGGACGGCGTCGAAAGGGAACAGTCACCCTTGTCCGCCGAAAGCCGCGAAAGCTGGCGGGCCCGCAATCTGCGGCGGGCCATCCGCCTGGGCGACGGGGGCGGCATTGCCCTACGGGTGTTGCTGCAGGCCCGTTCCCGGTTGGCATGGGTCCGTCAGCGCGAACCGGACGCCGGTGGCCTAGTGGTGGCAAGGGACATCATGCACGCCCGTCAGATCACCGCCCTACTGGTCGAGCAGGGCGATCGGGTGCAGCTGGTGCACTCCCAGGAGCTGGAGGCGGAGGCACTGCTGAAGGCCTTCCGCGCCGGCGCCGGGGAATGGCTGGTGAGCGTGGACATGTGTTCGGAAGGGTTTGATGCGCCACGGTTGAGGGTGGTGGCTTACCTGACCACGGTGGTGACGCGGAGCCGTTTTGTGCAGGCGATCACCCGGGCGGTGCGGGTGGGCGAGTCGTCCCAAGTCTGCCCAGCCGGCCCGCTGCCGCCGTCCTACGTGTTCGCCCCGGCCGACCCCCTGCTGATGGGCTATGCCCGGGGTTGGTCCCTGAGTGAGCCCTACCGGATCAGCCCGCCCCGACTGACTGCCAACGCCGATGCTGGCGGCTGGGGAGGGACCGTAGATCCGCTGGCAAGCTGGCAAGCCCTTGGGGTCCGATCGAGTGGGGTGATCCAGGTGCGGGGCCCCCAATTACCAAAATTGAGCAAAAGTTCATCAATGCCTCGAACCCATGAATAGTGAGGAAAAGCTTGCAGTAGCCCCAAGCCATGCGAGTCTGTATCAACAAACACCTTCATCTGCCAGTTAGCAAGCCAAACTATCTGGCATGCCGGACGACACCTATGGACGCCTCGGTGCATCGGAGATTGACGGTAGCTGTCTGTTGGGCTTTGGCCCGTCGTTCAGCTCTCGACACACTTGAATTATACGAAGAAAGCTTTGCTCTTAATGAAGAATTTCGGGAATGGTTGGTCGCTCTTGATCAGCATCCCGATGTTTTGAAGTCGAGCATGTTGATGGTGCCCAATAACCTCACCCTCAGACATTGGCCCGAGGCAGACGGACTGTTGGAGATCTAAAGATTTTTTTATAGCCTCCACAGATTCATGATTCGCCAAACCCAGCCCGCCCCATCCTAGGCTTAGGCGTAGTCACTTCGCATAAGCCCCATGGTCGCCAGCGTGTCCCTTGCGGACCCATCAGACGACTCCCTGGCCGAAACACCGATTGAAAACCTGGTGATCGTCGGTTCAGGTCCCGCCGGCTATACCGCTGCCATCTACGCCGCCAGGGCGAACTTGGCACCCTTGATGATCACCGGTTTCCAACGGGGTGGTATCCCGGGGGGCCAACTGATGACCACGACCCACGTCGAGAATTATCCCGGTTTCCCCGATGGCATCCTGGGACCCGAGCTCATGGACCGCTGCAAGGCCCAGGCCCTGCGCTGGGGCACCAAGCTGGTGGAAGCCGATGCGGAGTCCCTCGACCTGTCCTCGCGTCCCTACCGGCTGGTCACCTCGGAAGGGGAAACCATCATGACCCACTCGGTCATTCTGGCCACGGGGGCAAGTGCGAACCGCCTTGGAATCATCCAGGAAGAACGCTTTTGGAGCCGGGGCATCAGTGCCTGTGCCATCTGCGACGGGGCCACCCCCCAGTTTCGCAAGGAGCAGCTGGCCGTGGTCGGTGGTGGCGATTCGGCCTGTGAGGAGGCGGTCTATCTGACCAAATACGGCAGCCAGGTGCACCTGATCGTGCGGAATGACACCCTGCGCGCCAGTGCCGCCATGGCGGATCGGGTCCTGGCCAACCCTGCCATCCGTGTGCACTGGAACCGGGAGGTACTGGAAGGCCTGGGAGAAGACTGGCTCAGTCACATCCGCCTACGGGACCGAACCACTGGCAGCACCGAAGAATTAGCCGTCAGGGGGCTGTTTTATGCCATCGGCCACACCCCCAACACCGAGTTGGTGCAGGGCCAACTTGAACTCGACGAACGGGGCTATCTCGTCACCCGGCCCGGCCGCCCCGAAACCAGCCTGGAGGGCGTCTTTGCCTCCGGTGATGTGGCCGATTCCGAATGGCGCCAGGGAATCACCGCCGCCGGCAGCGGCTGCCAGGCGGCCCTCGCCGCCGAGCGCTGGTTGAGTCACCATCAACTGGCCCGTCAGGTGGAGCGGCTGAGCATCGAACCGGAGCTGGCCGGCGAAACCCAACCAACCGCCACCAGTGATGCCAACAATTTTGATGCCGCCACCCTATGGCAAAAAGGGGGCTATGCCCTGCGCAAGCTCTATCACGACTCCAATAAGCCCCTACTGGTGGTTTACACCTCCCCCAGCTGCGGCCCCTGCCATGTGCTGAAGCCCCAGTTGAAGCGTGTCCTGAACGAACTCGAAGGACGGGCCCTAGGGGTGGAGATCGACATCGAGGCGGACCCTGAAATTGCCCAACAAGCCGGTGTCACAGGCACCCCAACCGTGCAGCTCTTTTTCAACAAAGAACTCCAGCAGCAATGGCAGGGAGTCAAGCAGCGCAGTGAATTCAAAACGGCGATCGAAGCGCTGGGTGCCCCGCGCCCCTAAAAGGCGCCGGGGGCCTCTGCTCAACGGCGTCGGGGGCCTCCGGGACGGTTTCCTCCAGGCCGGGGGCCCGCCGCACCGGCGTTGCGCTCTCGATAGGTGATGCGACCGCGGGAAAGGTCGTAGGGACTGATCTCGACAAGCACCTTGTCGCCAGCCAGGAGCTTGATGCGGAACTTGGTGAGCTTGCCGGCAGCACGACAGAGGCACTGGTGGCCTGCCGGTTGCTCAAGGGTCACCAGATAAAAGCCATTGCCCTGTTCCTTCTCAATGACTCCGGACGTCTCGATCATGCGGTTGGCTAGGCGTGGCAAGTTCCGACACTGTACCGGTGGCCAAACGGCCCCCTGCGGCGCTAGCGGCCTGGGAACCCCTCTTAGCCGCTGCTCGCTAGGGTCCCAACCATTGCCAATGGTCTAAACGATGATTTTGCCTCCCGTCTCCATGGATCTGGGTCTGTTACTGATTTCCATCGGGGTGGTCAATCTCTGGCGTTGGCGCCAGGGCAACTGACTAGGCAAGGAGGCGGGGCCGGTGACCACCCTGTTGTTTCACAAGCCCTATGGGGTTCTGAGCCAATTCAGCCCCGAGGCCGGCAGCCGCTTCCAGCCCCTGGCCAACTTTGTGCCAGTACCCAATGTCTATGCCGCCGGCCGCCTGGATGGGGACAGTGAAGGATTGCTGATTCTCACCGATGAGGGAGTCCTGCAGCAACGGCTGACCGATCCGCGCTGGGGCCACTGGCGCCGCTACTGGGCCCAGGTGGAAGGAAAGCCCAGCGACGCTGTCCTAGATCCCCTGCGCTCGGGGATCCCCCTGCAGGGACGCCTCAGCCTGCCGGCCCGGGCCCGGCCTCTGACGGACCAGGAAGTGGATCAGGCGGCCCTGGGCGAGCGCACCCCACCGATTCGTGTGCGCCGCTTGCTGCCGACGAGCTGGATCGAACTCGAACTGCGGGAAGGGCGCAACCGACAGGTGCGCCGCATGACGGCCGCCGTGGGTTTGCCGACCCTGCGGCTGCTGCGGGTAGCAATCGATCTGATGGACGGCGACCCGCCCCTCGATCTGGCGGGTCTGGCACCAGGACAGTGGCGTCATGTCACCCCCCAGGAAAGGCAACGATTGGACCGGCTGGCAGGGGCCCGTAACCCCCAAACGCTTGGCTGGTCCTGCCCTGGGGGCGTCCCCATTCAGCCGAGGGCCTCGCGGAGTTCGCGCACGGTCTGGAGTTGACCGTAGTAATAATTGGCGCGGGCCCGGCGAGCGGGATCTTCCATGGTGTCGAGTGCATCGAAGCCGAGGGACTGCCAAAGTTCGTGGCCGCAGGCTCGGTTGATCTCGGCCTCCGCTTCTTCCTCCAGATTGGCGAGCCGACGTTGCAAATTCTTGATCTGGGCGATGGCCATGGCCTTGGGAGACGCCAAAGAAACTCATGGAGATAGTACACACGCACTGTCCAGACCCCTAGGGAATCCCGTTCAGAAGGGCAGTTTCTTTTTGGCGTTTTTGTCGAGGTCAGCATCCATCTCGCGCAGACGCTTAAGAATCGTGTCGTAGTACTCGCGTAGGTAGGCCTCAAGGGTGGTGGTATCTGCTGGATCGAGGCCGAAGGCGGCGTAGGACGCGTCCATCGGGGCATCGAGGGCTTCGCCACCGCCACTGACGCGGTCGAAACTGAGCCGCTCGGCGACATTCTGGCCGGCCTCAAAGAAACCCGCCACACCACGCATCAAATTGATCAAGGTCGGAGGAACCCGAAACACCTTGGCGTCCTTGCTGCTGTAGCGCTCGCAGAGCTGGGTGACTTCGGCCGTGGTCCAGGCCTTGGGGCCGACAACGGCAAAAGCACGACGCATCGTCGCAGGGTGATCCAGGGCGGCGACGGCAAATCGGGCCATGTCCTGGGTATTCATGTAGGCAATCGGGGTGGGAACCCCACTGACCCAGACCGTCTGGCCCTCCAGGACCGGAATCGCAAACTGGCTGATCAGACCCTGCATGAAGCCGGCCCCCTGCAGGATCGTGTAATCGAGATCGGAGGCTTCCAACCAGGCCTCGGTGCAGGCCTTGATATCCATCAAGGGCACGTCAGGATGGCGGGAAGCCCCCAAAAGAGAGACAAAAACCACACGCTTCAGTCCGTTACGACCACAGGCGCTGAAGAGGTTCTGCTGGCCGGACCAGTCGATGTCATAGGTGCTGAGGGAATCGCTGGCCCGGGCCGTGGCGGCGTCAATCAACGCTTCCTGGCCTTCCAGGGCGTAATCAAGACTTTCAGGCTCTAATAAATCGCCCCGGGTGAGCTCGCAGCCCCATTCCTGCAGGAACGCGGCCTTACGGGGGTAACGCACCATGCAGCGCACATTGTGACCAGCATCCAGCGCCCGGCGGGCGATCTGGCGGCCGAGGGTGCCGGTGCCACCCACTACCAGAACCTGCATGACCCACTCACCGGAAGCCGGCCGAGCCTAGGGGCCCGTGGGCGAAGGCCGCGACCGCTGGACGGCCCCCAACGACCGTTATCAGCGGAAGAGGCGCACCATGAGGGCACCACCCGCCAGTCCAACGGCGATCAACACCCAGAACAGGGCAGCGGTGCCGAAGATTTCCGAGGCCATGACCAGGCAAAAGCAAAGCCCCTCTTATTTAGCAGCCCCGGTTCCTTGATCAGAACAGTTCCACGGTGCCCAGATCGGACCGGAGTCCCCCCAACTCCACACGCCGCCGGGTCGACTCGCCGCAGCTACTAGGGGTAGGAAAGATCTTGCCGGGATTGGCCAACCCTTGCGGATCAAAGGCCTGCCGCACCAGGGTCATGGTGGCCAGGTCATCGGGCGCGAACATCCAATCGAGGTAACAGCGCTTGTCGCTGCCGACCCCATGCTCACCCGTGATGCTGCCGCCGGCCTCAATGCAGAGCCGCAGAATATGGGCCCCCAACTCCTGGACGCGCCGGTTGACATCGGGCTCGTCGGCCCGATACAGGATCAAGGGATGCAGATTGCCGTCCCCGGCATGGAAGACATTGGCCACCGGCAGCCCGTACTGGCGGCCGAGGGCTTCGATGGCGGCCAGAACCCGCGGCAGGGCACTGCGGGGCACGACACCGTCTTGAACGTAGTAGGTCGGTGTGATCCGACCGACGGCGGCGAAGGCCGACTTGCGGCCCTTCCAGAGCAGGGCGCGTTCCTCGGGGTCGGTGGCGCGGCGCACGGTGCGGGCCCCAGCTTCGAGGCAGAGGCTTTCGGCGATCTCCAGGGCGGCCGCCACCTCCCCTGCCTGGCCATCCAGTTCGATCAACAAAACTGCGGCCGCATCGCGGGGGTATTCGTCGAAGCCAAAGAGATCGTTGACGGCATTGATGGTGAAGTTGTCCATGATTTCCATGCCGGCCGGTAGCACCCCTGCCGCCGTGACCTTGCGTACGGCCTCACCGGCGGCCTCCATGGCGGCGAAATCGGCCAACAGCACGGCGACGCTCTGGGGCGTGCGCAGCAGGCGCAGGGTAATGGCGGTGGCAATGCCCAAGGTGCCCTCGCTGCCAATGAACACACCGCGCAGATCCAGTTCCGGGGTTTCGGCCAGACCGCTGCCCAATCGGGTGACGGTTCCATCGGGCAGCACCACCTCGAGTTCGAGCACGTGGTTGCTGGTAACGCCATATTTCAGGCAGTGCACGCCTCCGGAGTTTTCAGCGACGTTGCCGCCGATGCTGCAAACCACCTGACTGGAGGGATCCGGTGCGTAGTAGTACCCCTCACCGGAGACGGCCCGGGTCACCCAGCTGTTGATCACCCCTGGCTGCACGGTGATGCGGCGGTTGGCCAGATCCAGATCCAGGATCGAGCGCATGCGGCTGGTGGCGATCACCAGGGCGCCGGTTTCCGCCACGGCTCCCCCCGAAAGACCCGTGCCACTGCCACGAGCCACAAAAGGGACTCCCTGTTGGTGGCACAGACGGACCACCGCAGCAACCTGGTCGGTGGTTTCCGGCAACACCACCAGGGGCGGCTGGTGGCGGTGCAGGGTGAGGCCGTCGCAGTCGTAGGCCAGCAGTTCTTGGCGGGCCGCCACCACGCCCCGGGCCGGCAGGATGGCGCGGCACTGGCGCTCGATGGCGGGCCAATCGATGGGGTCCGACGCGGCGGCAGGGGCGAGGGGGGCTGCGTAAGTCGCTGCGGGGGTCACGGCAGGGTCATGGCACGGAAAACGTTGGCAAGGGGCGCGGCGAAAGGAATGCCAGGACCCGGGAGGACAAGGGCGGATCGGTGAGGGCGCTCACCGGGAGGGCAGGGATATTGAACTTGCCCAGCCTGGAAGGGACTTTATGGTCATCCACCAAGTGCCGACGGGGTTAGCCGCTTGGGGAGTGCCCCCATGGGGCTTTACCCCCCAAGGATGGACTGGGCTTGGGCCCATCCCAAACTTGTGGCAAGGGGGGTCGCCGCTGGGTCAGGATGGAAACTGCTTAACGCCCACCGTTTAAGCCCATCGTCCGCGGATCCTGTCTTGTCGGCAACTCCATCAGCGCCCGTATCGACTCCTGTGTTCAATACCACCCGCTCCCAGGAGATCTTCGCAGCGGCCCAGCACCTGATGCCCGGCGGCGTGAGTTCGCCCGTTCGGGCCTTCCGCTCGGTGGGGGGCCATCCGATTGTGTTTGATCGCGTCAGCGGCGCCTATGCCTGGGACGTGGATGGCAACCGCTACATCGATTACGTCGGCAGCTGGGGTCCGGCCATCTGCGGCCATGCCCATCCCGATGTAATTGCGGCGTTACACCAAGCCCTTGAAAAGGGCACCAGCTTCGGGGCCCCCTGCGAACTGGAAAACCAACTGGCCACCATGGTCATCGAGGCAGTGCCATCGGTGGAAATGGTCCGCTTCGTCAACTCAGGCACGGAAGCCTGTATGTCGGTGCTGCGGCTGATGCGGGCCTTCACCGGCCGAGAGAAACTGATCAAATTTGAGGGCTGCTACCACGGCCATGCCGACATGTTCCTGGTCAAGGCCGGTTCGGGGGTCGCCACCCTGGGCCTGCCCGATTCCCCCGGTGTGCCCCGTTCTGTGACGGCCAACACCCTGACGGCGCCCTACAACTGCCTGGAATCGGTGAAGGAGCTGTTTGCTGCCAACCCCGGCGAAATCGCCGGGGTGATTGTGGAGCCGGTGGTGGGCAATGCCGGTTTCATCCCCCCGGAACCCGGTTTCCTCGAAGGCCTGCGGGAACTAACGCGGGAACACGGTGCGCTGCTGGTCTTTGATGAAGTGATGACCGGCTTCCGCATCAGCTACGGAGGAGCGCAGGCGAAATTTGGCGTGACCCCAGACCTGACCACCATGGGCAAGGTGATTGGCGGCGGTCTGCCGGTGGGGGCCTATGGCGGCAGGGCCGACATCATGGCCATGGTGGCCCCGGCCGGCCCCATGTACCAGGCCGGCACCCTCAGCGGCAATCCCCTGGCCATGACAGCCGGCATCAAAACCCTGGAACTGCTCAAACAGCCCGGCACCTACGAACGGCTGGAGGCGATCACCCGGCGCCTGAGTGACGGCATCCAGGAGGCGGCCATGAACGCCGGTGTGCCGATCACCGGCAGCCACATCAGTGCCATGTTCGGCTTCTTCCTCTGCCCCGGCCCCGTGCGCAACTTTGAAGATGCCAAGGCCACCGACAGCCAGCGGTTCAGCCGCCTGCATCGGGCGATGCTGGAACGGGGCGTCTATCTAGCCCCCAGCTCCTACGAAGCGGGTTTCACGTCCCTGGCCCACAGCGACGCCGACATCGACGACACCTTGATGGCATTCCGCGAAGCCTTAATGGCTATCGCCTGAATCATCCAAGCCCATTCACTTGATAATCCAGGCGAAAGGAATCAATAAAATTAGAATAACAACGGCGACAGCCTGCACTCTTTTGTCTACAGCGTTGATGCTAATTTCGGCGTCAATTTTGTAATCTTCGTCGGCGTTATTATAACGATTTGTAGACCAGCAGAATAGAATAAAAACGACAATTGATATAAGGTAAGCATAAAGATATAGCCAATCTAAGAAGGTTAGATAGCTCAAGCTAGGTAGATTTCCTTGGTAAGCCTGCTGCAGGAAAATAAGGGTTAACAAAGCCGTTGTTGGAATGGCCAATCGCACATCCCCCATGGCTGCGGGTAAGGTTGGGGAAGCCAAAACAATCCCAATGATGACCAGAAGCGGCAAAATGAATTGGGCAAGGGCCGCGATAAAATTAGACTTATAAACCAAATTAAAATTTACAGAATTAAAAGCTGAGAGGCCGCCGACACCAAAAGTGGTGTTGTATTGATGCAGAAAAGGCTCAACGATGGCCGCTTTAAGATCATATCCATTAATATCGGCAAACTGACCCACCATCGTTTTTGCAACATCAGGTTCGGGCTTCAAGGCAACACAGGGGGGGCCCGATGGATAACAGGAAAGACTATCTGGCTCGGTTTCAATCGTCAGCGGTAGCACGATATGGACGAATGGATAGCGGCGCAGATCTAAATCATTCACATAGAAGCGACCCGAAAAACGAACCAACTGGTAATAACGACCCTCCTTAGCCATGAATAAAGGATCAGTTGAATCGAGGGTCTCGGTCAGATTTACTTCTTCGACAATATTGGCAAACTCGACAATTTGTTCCAAGGGTATTTTATTAGCTTTAATAATTTTATCAATCGCTTCCGGCCACTTCAGCCAATACCAACCCTCCATCCAATAAACCTTATCCTTGAGAGAAAGCTGATGGACATTCTCAATGTGAACACCCAAATCGATAGTCCGATCTGGTGTGGAGTCTACTGATGGTATCCGTGCAGCATGCTGTATCAATTGACGATTAATTGAAATATATTGCCCACCATGGATTCGGCTTGATTTCAAAAACGAGGGTGCACGCATCGACTGATGCGAGTCATTGCGCATTCCGAAAAGAATCAGCACTGTGAGTGCAAAGGCCAGAACGGCCAACAGGTAGCCAAAAAGTTTCGAGCGCCGCATCGCAGGCTTGAGCCAGATTGGTCTCAATTTAGCGAAGAGGTCAAGGTCAGGAATGAATGAAGCGCACTATGGGGTGTCTTTTAACGCCTAGGAGGACGTCAAGGTCAGGGGTTAGGCCAAGCTTTGATCAGCTTTACCGCGCAGCAAAGCCGAGGGACGAATGCCATAGCGAGTCACAAAGTCACGGCTGAAGGCCGCCGGGCTCAAATAGCCGCAGGCCTGGGCCACGGCCGCCACGCTGGCCGTGGCTGGCGGATGCTGCAACATGGCAAGGGCCCGATCCAGGCGCTGGCGCCGCAACCATTGCATCGGGCCGCAACCAAAACGTTTGTTGAACATGGCCTGGATCGAGCGGCGGCTGTAGCAGCTGCGCTGCTCGATCTGGCTGAGGCTGATCGGTGTGTCGAGATGGGCCAGCAGCCACTCCAACAACTCGGATGGCGGGAAGGCTGCATCGGGACGCTGCCGGTCGCTCTTCAGCTCGCCACCCTCAAGCAACTCGGGCACCAGCAACATGGCCAGCAGCCTGAGGATGAGATCGTCGAGGCGCATCATCGAATGCAAGCCGCAGGCACTGGCCATGGCGGAGTTGATTAGCGCCAGGGTGCTGATCAACACTTGGTGCAGATGGTCGCGACGGGGATCGTTCTTGCGACTGAGTAAGACGGGCTGGTTGATGGCCTCCTCCAAGGTCCGGAGACAGGTGTCTGAACCAGCAATGGCGAGGGCCACCGACGCCAGGGCATCGGGGGGAAAGCTGATCACGACCCCGGAGGTGAACGTGTTGGTGACCCTCAAGAGGGCGTGGCGGGCCGGAATGAAAAAGGCCGAGGTGCGGCTGTGGAACGTCTGACCACCGATGACATAGGTATTGACGCCAGCCACGTAGGGGAGAATCAACTGGGCTTGCTTGCCCTCTTGAATCTCGACTTGCCCATCGACGGCCGAGCCCCAGGTGGTGAGCAGGGTGATAGGACCGAGATGGACACCACCGGAATGGTTTTGAAAGGCTTTGGGCTCAGAGGGGGTATCCCAGTGGCAAATCCGAACCGGCAAAAAACTCTGGAGCACGGATCCGTGATCAGCAGGATCAGCGAACTGCAAAGAAGTGGCTGGAATGTTAAGGAATGGAAGGTGAACCGGTGGTTCTTTGAGCTGATTCATTCAAACAGGAGTCGAGACCAACTGGGGTTTCCAGACTTAATTAGGTTGTTTTGTCAGCCTAAATCACCGGTCTCTGGCGGCGCACCTTGGAGGGCCGCTGGCCAAAACGTTTCAAAAAATCACGGCTGAATGAGGATTGGGAAAGATAGCCGCAGGACTGGGCCACCTGGCTAAGGCCGAGCTGCCCGCGGGACTCCTGCAGCAGGCGCATGGCTTTATCGAGGCGCTGCTGCCGCAGCCACTGCATCGGCCCACAGCCGAAATGCTGTTTAAAGGTGTACTGGAGCGAGCGGCGGCAGTAACAGCTGCGCTGCTCCAGGTCGGTGAGGCTGATGGGTTGATCGAGGTGGGCCATGACCCAATCGACCAAATCCCCGGGGAAACTGCCGGAGGCTGGCAGGTAAGGGCTGGGTGCATGGCCGGTCTGAAAAAGCTCGGGGACCAGCAGCATCACCATCAACCGTTTAATCAGGTCATCCAGTCGCATCATCTGATTGACATCTCCCAGCGCCTGCATGGCGCGATCGATCAAGGCCAGGGTCTGCATCAACAGATCATGCAGATGCTGGCGGCTTTCGTCGCTGCGGCGCCCCAGTATTCCCGGCTGGTCCAGAACCGCCAGGAAGGAGAGGGAATCGAAGGTGGGGCCAGCGATGGCGGCGGCCACGGGCACCAAGGTTTCAGGATTGAAGCTGAAGATCACACCTGAGCAAAGAGTGCAACGCAGATGGATGCGCAATTGATGGGCTGGAATATAGAGCGAGGAATCACGAAAGACATAGGTCTTGCCATCTATTTTAAAGCTATTCGTACCGGCCAAATAGGGCAGAATCCACTGGGCCTGGGATTTTTGCTCGACGAGCCCGTCGATGGAAGATCCCCAGGTGGACAACAGGGTGAGGTCGCCGAGACGAACAATGCCTGATTGATTAAAGAATGTTTCGCTTTCCGGACCCAGATCCCAGGTCCAGACATGCAAAGGTAAAAATTTACCCAAAATTTCAGCAAAGGTTTCCGCCTGCTCGGGCTTGAGCGACGCACCCGGCAAGCTCAGAAAGGGCAGGGTGATTGGACCGGAACTCTGCTGCGGACTCTGGGGTGAAACGGTCCCGTGGGGCATCAACGACAAAAAGACTCACCCGCAAGTTAGCTGGTCTTACCGAATTAGCTGCCAAACAAAGGGGCATTAGCGCAAAGAATGGCAATAGGCGCAAAGGCCGGGTTCGGGACTGGTGCCTTAACTGGCTTTTATGATCCATAGCATCAACTTGGGTCGGCCCGAATCAGGGAACCATCACCCCATCCCATGCCCCTCAACGAATACCGCCCCGGTGAATCCTTCCCCGGGGTGATCGGCCGCACCGCCGATGTCTCTACCCCCGCCTGGCCGATGCCGAACCGGGCCCGGGAAGGAGCCCCCAACGTGCTCTATATCGTTCTGGACGACACCGGCTTCGGCCAACTGGGCTGCTACGGCAGCCCCATCGCCACCCCCAACCTGGATGCTCTGGCGGCCGATGGTCTGCGCTTCAACAACATGCACACCACGGCGCTCTGCTCGCCGTCGCGCTCCTGCATGCTCACCGGCCGCAACCACCACTCCAACGGCCTGGCCTGCATCACCGAGGGGTCCATGGGCTTCCCTGGCTCCAACGGCATCATCCCGTTTGAGAACGGCTTCCTGTCGGAAATTCTGTTGCAGCACGGCTACAACACCTATGCCATCGGCAAGTGGCACCTGACCCCCGCCGAACAGACCTCGGCAGCGGGCCCCTACGACCGCTGGCCCCTGGGTCGGGGTTTCGAGCGTTTCTACGGCTTCCTGGGTGGTGACACGCACCAGTACTACCCCGAGCTGGTGCAGGACAACTCCCAGGTGGAGCCCCCCGCCACCCCGGAGGAGGGCTATCACCTCACCCCCGATCTGGTGGCCAAGGCCAGGGCGATGATTGCCGATTCGAAGCAGGTGGCGCCCAACAAGCCCTTCTTCATGTACTTCTGCACCGGCGCCATGCATGCGCCCCACCATGTGCCGAAGGAATGGGCCGATAAGTACAAGGGCCAGTTTGATGGCGGCTGGGATGCCTACCGGGAGTTCACCTTTGCCCGCCAGAAGCAGCTGGGCATCATCCCGGAGGACACCGTGCTCTCGCGGCACGACCCCGATGTACCCGACTGGGATGGCCTTGCGGCCGCAGAAAAACGCCTCTATGCCCGCATGATGGAGGTGTTCGCCGGCTTCCTGGAGCACACCGACCATTACATCGGAGAGTTAATGAGTTTCTTGAAGGAGATCGGCGAATACGACAACACGTTGATCATGGTGATCTCCGACAACGGCGCCAGCTCCGAAGGGGGCCCGACGGGTTCGGTGAATGAGGGCAAGTTCTTCAACAACGTGCCCGAAAACCTGGAACAGAACCTGGCCGCCATCGACGACATCGGCGGACCGAAGTATTTCAACCACTACCCCTGGGGCTGGACCCACGCCGGCAACACCCCGTTCCGCCGCTGGAAGCGCGAAACCTACCGGGGCGGCACCAGCGATCCGTTCATCGTGAGCTGGCCCCAGGGCATCGCCGCCCGGGGAGAGGTCCGCTCCCAGTACTGCCATGCCATCGACATGGTGCCCACGGTACTGGCGGCCCTCGGCATCAAGACCCCCACCGCCCTCCGGGGTGTCACCCAAAGCCCCATCGAGGGCTTCTCCCTGGACTCCTGCTTCGCCGATCCGGACGCGCCGAGCCTGCATCTCACCCAGTACTTCGAGATGTTCGGCCACCGCTCGCTTTATCACGATGGTTGGCGGGCGGTGTGCCCCTGGCCGGGGCCCTCGTTTACTGAATCGGGCCGCCGCTTCGGCGATCCAATCAGCTACGACCAGCTGATCCAGCTTGATGCCCACGGCTGGGAGCTCTACAACCTCAACAGCGACTTCGCCGAAACCACCAACCTGGCCGAAGCGGAGCGGGACCGCCTGATCGCCATGATCGGCATGTGGTACGTGGAGGCGGGCAAATACAAGGTGCTGCCTATCGACAGCCGCGGCACCCAGCGCTTTGCCGTGGAGCGCCCCCAGATTGCCGCCGACCGCCAGCGCTACATCTATTACCCAGGCACCCAGATGGTGCCGTTGAACGCGGCGCCGCGGCTGCTGAACCGGCCCCACTCCATTTCGGTGGAGATCGAGGTGCCCGAGGCCGGGGCCGAGGGGGTGCTTTTCAGCATGGGCGGCAACGATGGCGGCTTCTCCTTCTACGTACAGAACGGCTTACTCACCTATGGCTACAACTATGTGGCCGAGCAGTTCTTCCATGTGCGCTCGAGTGGGCCGATCCCGGCCGGTCACCACATTGTGAGCGCCGAATTCAGCCCCACCGGCCCCGCCGATGTGGCCAACGGCAAGGGCACCCCGGCCAAGGTGGTGCTGTTTGTCGACGGCCGGGCGGTAGGTGAGGGCGATCTGCCAGTGACCATCCCCCTCAGCCTGGGCCTGGCGGCCGGGGTGGCGGTGGGGTCCGATCCGGGTTCGCCGGCCCTGCCGGATTACAAGCCCCCGTTCGCCTATGGCGGCCAGATCAAACGGGCAATGGTGGATGTGACCGGCACGCCGATCGTGGATCTGGAGGAGAGAATGCGGGAGATCCTGGCCCGTCAGTAGGGCGTCGCCAGGGGATCGATCCACCCAAGACGCCACCACCCGCCATGGCCGAGGGCCAGCCGAGCCAGCGCCGTTTTCAAGCCCATCCCCTAAGGCACAGACCCCAAGCCGCCTTGCTGCCAGGGCACTTCCAGCAACTGCTGGGGGTCCTGGTGGGGGCGGGACTGGCCTACGGGCTGACGCGCCACCTGGCGGCCCTACCCTCCACTTTTCTCACGGCGGTGGTGCTGGCGGGGGCCTCGATCCTGAGTGGCCGGCACCTGACCCCCTGGGCCTGGTGGGGGGTGCTGGGGGCCGGCTGCGGCGGCCTGCTGGGCACCGCCATGGTGGTGGGTCAGAAGATCCAGACCAGCCACCCCCACGAGGGCCTGGGGCTGCGGCTGGGAATCGTGGCTTGCCTAATGGTGGCGGGGGCGATCGGCGGCGGCAGCCTCAGCCGCGACGCCAACCACCCGGATCGCCGCCCCCCCAAGGACACCCTGCGCAGCGCAAGCGCCCTCTGCACTGGCATCTTTGCGGTGGTGGTAACCCTCACCTTTTTGCACAGCGGCCTGGATCCGGCCCGCACCGTCTCCAGCCGGCTGAGCACGGCGCTGACGATCCTGGTGCTGGCGTTGACGGGACCTGGATGGCTGGTGCACCTGCTGGGCAGTAGCTGGCGGGGGAAGGGTGGGGATGGGCAGACCCCGCTGCGCTGATTCCCAAGTGACACGCCCCAGGTGGCTTTATTCGCAAATTCTTAATATTTGGGATTACGGAATTGGCGCAAACAAAAAACTGCTTTCTTGCGCTAAGATTCTTAAGACTGTTTTTGTCATTCTTAAAATCTCATGTCCTTGAAGAATTTTGCTGTTGCAGGAGCCGTTGGTTTAGCGACTGCTTCCGCAGGCGTTTTCATGCACATGCCTGCTGCACAAGCTGCTTGCTTAACAACTACGCCCGAAGTTCCCACGCCTGATAACAACTGCAGAACTTACGACAACGCCGCATCGCCCACGATTGCAACCCTGCATTTTTCAGACACCAAGTTTTCTACGAATAGTAAATACCAGCTTGCCGGCAATGCCACAACTTTTGCCGATTTCTCTGATTGGGCATATTCGCAAGACGGCACCAACTTCACCTCTTTTACTCCAACTCTCACCAGTAGTGGTGGTTTCACGCTTTCACAGGTTTACACCCTAACTCCGATAGGCAATCCCTATTTCTTAAGGGTAACCTTGAGTCCTACTGCTACGCTAGCTACTGACTACAATTTTACTCTCTATAGTAACAGTGACGGAGCCATTGACAGTGACGGAATTTTAAAAAATAATGCTGGCAACAACGCTTACACAGCCTTAACGCGTACCTTCAAGCGTGTCGGCGATTCCACGGCACCCGTTCCTGGCCCCCTTCCTCTGGTGGGTGCCTTTGCTGCCTTTGGCTATTCCCGCAAGATCCGCAGCGCGGTCCGTAAAGCTGGTTGATCTTGTTGAATGTTGCACCAGTCTCCTCGCAATGGGGAGACTTTTTTTTGCCTAAATCTTGCTCGTTATTTTCTCAGCATGACAGAATTTTCCCAAGAACTCAGCAAAGATATCGAGGCGCATGCTGAGGAAAATGAAAAGCGGAAAAGAATAGGTCTTTCCAGCAAGGATCGCTTGAAGAGAGATGTTGCTAATGCTTTGAAGTGGGCATCCATTGCCTTGATCGGCATTTTCTTTGCATCAGTCATCTCCAGCATCCTGCCGATTCAGCTGCTCAATCCCCTATGGCAGGACAAACTAATTAATAGCATCCGTGGCGGCGCCAGCTTCCCCCTAGAGGCAGTGTTATTCATGATGCTGGCCTGCGTGTTGTCTCCAAATAATCCGTTCTTAATTAAGTATTTACAGTGGATCAGGACATTTGCGGAGGCGATGTCATTGATTTTCCTTTTGATGATCCCGCTACAGCTTTATACCGGTTTTAAGGTGATTGGGGGCCGTGCCACCAGTGAATTTGAATCATTGGCCGCTCTGAAAAGGGGTGCCTTCGCCATTGATCAATCCGTTTCCGAGGCCGAGTTCAGAGCTGCCCTTGGCTCGATCCCGGGGGCTCCTCCCCTCCCCGCCACCAAACTCACCGAGACCATTCCTTCGCTCAAGGCCAATGTGTTGCAGCAGATCAATCCCCAAATCAAGCAGCTCGAAACCCTGATCGAAAAACAGCGGCGCCGACGAACCGAACTATTTATCGGCTTCAGCATTCGCGATGTGTTCATCTGCCTTCTGTATGCCCTCGCCTTCGGCGCCATGGCGAGAAAATCGTTCTTCCTGAACTTCTCCCACAGAAAATCTTCGCCGCGCCCCACCAAAATGACCCCAGGCCGCAAAGCCCCCCATCCATGACACCAGCCAGCAGCTCAGTCCCCACGGCGACCCAGCCGACGCCGCTGAACCCCTATCGGGCCTGGCTGCGGCGGGTGCCCATCAAGTGGCGGGTGCTGCTGGCGGTGGCGCCATTCACGTTGCTGTTTGGGCTCTTGGAGACGTTGTTCCATGATCTGGGCTGGGAATTGTGGAAATTCGACTCCCTGACGGGTGCGTTGCTGGGGTCCGCGAGCTTCATCCTGGCCCTGGTGTTGGGCGGCACCCTGGCCCAGTACCACGCCAGTGAGGACATGGTGCTGGAGCTTGTGAACGAAGCCGAAGCCATCAACGACCGGCTGGCCGTCCATGGGGCGACGGCCCCCGACCTGGATACCGCCAGAATTCGATCGGCCCTGGTGGCGGCCCTGGAAGCGATTCGCCGCTGGCTGCTGCAACAGGCCCCCTGGGAGGCGGTGCAGGGGGCCTTGACCCAGTTGAACGGCAGCCTGGCGGCCCTGGAGGCCGCGGGGCGCTCCGATGCCAACAATCCCAGCCTGGCCAATCTGGCCAAGATGCGCTTGTTACTGAGCCGCATTGCCAGCAACAGAGACCATGATTTCGTCGCCCCCGCCTATGCGTTGCTGGAGCTTTTTTTGCTGGGGGTGGTGGTGGCGTTGTTGCTGATCGGGGCCGATAATTTTGGCGAAAATCTGGTGGTGTCCAGCTTTTTGTTCACCTCCTTTCTCTATCTCGTCTTTTTGATTCGCGATCTCGACAATCCCTTTGAATACGACGGCAGCAGCAGTGTGGATGTCGACCTGGCTGCCTTGGAGCAATGCGAGCAACGGCTGCGCCATATCGTTGCCGAAGGCAGCGTCGCCTGAGGGGCTCTAGTGCCAATGCGGCCGTAACCCAATCGCCCCCAGGGCCAGCAGACCCGCTTCAGGTCTCCGCCGCGTGGTAACTGCTGCGCACCAGGGGGCCACTACGCACCTGGGCAAAGCCCAGGCGGCGGGCCGTGGCGGCCAGGGCCTCGAACTCCTCGGGCAGCCAGTAGCGGCCCACCGGTATGTGGGCCAACGAGGGCCGCAGGTACTGGCCCAGGGTGAGCCGCTGGCAATCGACGGCCCGCAGGTCCGCCATCGCCTGCTCCACCTCCGCCACCGTTTCGCCTAGCCCCAGCATCAAGCCCGACTTGGTGGGGAGATGGGGGGCCTGCTGCCGCGCCGCCGCCAGCAGGCCCAGGGAGCGCCGGTAGGTGGCGCCGCGGCGCACCTCGCCCTGCAACCGTTCCACCGTTTCCAGATTGTGGTTGAAGCAGACCGGCTCCGCCGCCAGCACCAGGGCCAACCGCCGGGCCTGGGCTGCCCGACCCTCGGCCTCATCGCGGTGGCCGCCCCAGAAATCGGGGGTCAACACCTCGATCTGCACGGCCGGATCCCGACGGCGGATCGCCGCCATGGTGCCCGTGAACAGGCAGGCGCCGTGGTCTTCAAGGTCGTCGCGGGCCACGGCCGTCAGCACCACATAGCGGAGCTGCAGGGTGCTCACCGCCTCGGCCACCCGTTCGGCCTCGGCCGCGTCAAAGGGCGCCGGGGCTTCGCCCTTGTCCACCTGGCAGAAGGCACAGCTGCGCGTGCACACCGGCCCGCCCAACAGGAAGGTGGCCGTGCCTGCCGCGTAGCACTCGGCCCGGTTGGGGCAGCGGCCCTCCTCGCAGATCGTGTGCAACCGCTGCTCGCGCACCACGGCCTGCACCCCCTCCAGGGCGGAGGCATCTCCCACCGGCCGCCGCAGCCATTCGGGCAGGCGTTCGCTGGGCCGTTGGTCGCTGTAGCGGGTCCTGGGTTGGGCCATGGTTGGGATTCATTCCACGGGGCGTCGGCCCTCAAGGGCACGGGCCAGGGTCACCTGATCGGCATACTCCAGCTCGCCCCCCATCGGCAAACCGTAGGCAATCCGGCTCACGGTGGTGAAGGGTTTGAGCAGCCGGGCCAAATAGAGGCTGGTGGTGTCCCCTTCGACGCTGGGGGTGAGGGCCAGGATCACCTCCTGGATGTCCTCCTGGTCGATGCGACGCACCAGGGGCTGGATTTTGAGCAGCTCGGGTCCGACCCCATCCATAGGCGAAATCAGGCCCCCCAGCACGTGGTAAGCGCCGTGGTACTCCCGGGTGCGCTCCATCGCCAACAAATCGCGGGAATCGGCCACCACGCAGATCTGGCCATTGCGACGATCCTCCTGGCGGCAAAGGTCGCAAAGGGGTTCGGCGGAAAGATGGAAACAGCGCTGGCATTCGCCCACCTGGCTGCGGGCGGCCAGCAGGGCCTCGGCAAAGGCCTGGATCTGCTCCTCCGGCTGGCGCAGCAGGTGCAGGGCCAGCCGTTGGGCCGTGCGGGGACCGATGCCGGGCAGACGCTCGAACTGGTCGATCAACCGGGCCAGGGGTCGGGTGAAACCGCTCAGGGCTATGCCGCCATTGGCTGAAATCTAGGCAAACGGCCGCCGGGTCAGAATGGTGACAAGCTCATCATTGGTCCATGGCAGCCCCCCCCGCCCGTCCCCTCCCCCAGGCGACCGAATTCCCCTGGGGGCTCTCGCTCGCCCGGCCGCTGCTGGCCCTGCTGCTGGCGGTGACGGTCGCCCTGGGGGCGACGGGCTGCAGCGCCATGGCCGCCGGCCTCAACACCTTCCAGAGCCCCGACGGCCGCTACGCCTTTCTCTATCCCACGGGCTGGACCCGGGTGCAGGTGAACGGCGGCCCCCAGGTGGTCTTCCACGATCTGATCAACAGCGATGAAACCCTCTCGTTGGTGATCTCCGAGGTCAACAGCACCAACGAATTGGAAAGCCTGGGCAGCGCCGTGGCCGTGGGCGAAAAACTGGGCCGCATCGTCATCGCCCCCGAAGGCAGTGGGCGCCAGGCCGAGCTAGTTAAGGCGTCCGAACGGCAGCAGGGTGGCCGCACTTTTTACGACCTGGAATACAGCGTGCACCTGGCCGATCGCACCCGCCACGAATTGGCGACCGTGGTGGTAGACAGGGGTCGGCTTTATACCCTGGCCACCAGCACAAATGAGGCCCGTTGGTCCAAGGTGAAGCCCCTGTTTGAGCAGGTGATCGGCTCCTTCCGCCTGCAGATCTGACCGTGGCCGATCCAGGCTGCCTGACCCCGGATCCGGTCGCCGGACTCCAGCCAGCCAGGAGTAGATCAGAATAAATAGCGTTCGACTGATGATTTAACTGGGGATGGACCCTGGGGGTCCCGATTGCTGTCCTTTTCGGCCCTGTCATCAGGGGCCCTGTCCTTGGCCGTATCAATATCTTTGCCGCCAGCGCTCTCTTTGGTGTCAGACAAGGGGCTCGACTCGATCGGCAGGGGCCAGTCGACCTCCCAATAGCTGGTGCCATTTTGATCAAAGGGCCTGCCGCCCAGTTGCCTGGTGTGCAATTGCGTGCCCCCCAAGGCCGTCACCATCCCGCCCAGATCCATGGGCCCCATGTCCGTTTGCACCTCCTTGCCCATCATCACCAGCAGGGCCGGCAAACGCACGAGGGTTTCGGGACGACCGAGCTTGGCAAAGAGCGCACGGAGGGCGAGCTGCTGCCTTTCGAGGCGGCCGATGTCACCGGCTTCATCATGGCGAAAGCGTAGGAAACCTTCGAGATCGGTTCCTTTAAGGGTCTGGAGGCCCGGCTGAAGATCAATATGAAGTCCTTGGCTATTATCAACATATTCCATACGCTTTGGCACGTTGATCTCCAGGCCACCCAGCCTATCGCCAAGGCTTCTGATGGCCGCAAGATTAATCACCATATAGTGCTGTATCGAGCGTCCCATCCGGGCCGAAAGTTCCTGCTTAACAGCATCAATTCCCCCAAGGGCATAGAGAGCATTGATTTTGATCGGTCCGTAGGTCTCGGCTTCGATATAGGAATCGCGAGGGATCTGAACCACATCTGTCACCCCTTCCTCCACCTTGATCAAGGCAATCACGTCCGTATTTCCCCCGACTACATCGGTGCCGAGCAGCAATAGGGTCTGGCCCTCACTGTTCATCCAGCCGCGGAAGGCCCCCGGCAAGGCTGTCGCCTGCTCCCCAGATCGGTGCTGTAACAGGTGGGCCAGGGGCTGGGCCGCTATAACCCCCACAAGCAGGCCCACGGGCATGGCCATCAGCACTAACAGGGCCCTAGAACCCAGCAACTGGCGAAGCCGGGAAGGGCTGGGAGGCAAGGGAGGAGGCGGTTGGGGTTGGGGCATGGCAGGGCCGTGACGCTCAGAGCGTCAACGGCGAAGTGGAACTCAGTCCGGCCTGAACACGCCAGAGATCAGCGTAGGCCTGACCCCGCTTGAGCAGGTCGTCATGGCGTCCAGTCTCCACGATGCGGCCGTTCTGCATGACAACGATGCGATCGGCGCGCCGGACCGTGCTGAGACGGTGGGCAATGACGAAAGTGGTGCGTTGCGCCGTGATTAGATCCAGGGAGCGTTGGATCGCCGCCTCCGTTTCATTGTCGACAGCGGCCGTGGCCTCATCGAGAATCAGCACCGGGGGGTCCTTGAGAATGGCCCGGGCCAGGGCGAGGCGCTGGCGCTGGCCCCCCGAAAGCCGTTGGCCCCGTTCACCCACAATCGTGTCGTAGCCGTAGGGAAGCGCGGCAATGAAGCCATCAGCTTCGGCAAGCCGGGCCGCCTTTTCAATCGCGGCCCGTGGCGCCCCGAAGCTTCCGTAGGCAATGTTCTCGGCGACGCTGCCATGGAACAGAAATACCTCCTGGCTCACCAGGCCGATGGCCCGGCGCAGGTCATCCAGCCGCAGACTGTCGATGGGCACCCCATCCAGCAGGATGCGTCCAGAGTTGATCTCATAGAGCCGCAGCAGCAACTTGACAATGGTGCTTTTGCCGGAGCCCGTGGCGCCGACGATGCCCAGGGTGGAGCCCGCCGGCACCACAAGATCGAGTCCTTCCAGCAAGGGGGGCCGCTCTGGATAGGCGAAATCAACCCCCTCAAAGCGCAATTCCCCCCTAACCCCAGCCAGGGGGAGGGGGCGATCGCCCGAGGGAATGGCGATGGGTGTATCCAACAGATCCAACACCCGGTTGGTGGAGGCCATGGCCCGCTGGTAGTCATCCAACGTGCGTCCCAAGGTGGTGAGGGGCCAGAGCAGGCGCTGGGTGATGAACACCAAAAAGCTGTAGGTGCCAACGGCAATGACGCCGCGCCAGGCCTGGAGGCCACCCACCACCAGAATCGTGATAAAGGCAAACAGAATGGCGTAGCGAATCAGGGGCACAAAGGCCGCCGAAAGGCGGATGGCCCGGCTATTGCTGAGGCGATAGTCATCGCTGAGCCGCTCCAGCCGCTGGCGTTCCCAATCCTCCGCCACATAGCTCTTGATTGTAAGAATACCACCGATATTGTTTGCCAATTGACTCGCCATATCCCCAGCTTTTTCCCGTACCTCTCGATAACGGGGCGCCAAACGGGACTGAAATCGCAACGAACCCCACAAAATTAGCGGGATCGGCAAAAACGAAAGGCCAGCCACCATAGGCGAAAGCGCCGCCATGCTGGCTCCCACAGCCAGAACTGTGGTGATGAGCTGCAGGATTTCGTTGGCGCCTTGATCCAGAAAGCGCTCTAACTGATTGATATCGTCATTCAAAACAGCCAGCAGTTGACCGGTGCTGCCCGCTTCGAAAAACCCCATCTCCAGGTGTTGGAGATGGTCATAGGCTTCGATTCGGAGCTCGTGCTGGACGGTCTGGGCCAGGTTGCGCCAAAGCAAGCCATAGAGATATTCGAATAGTGATTCGGCACTCCAAATCACAAACGAAAGCAAGGCCAGCACCGTCAGCTGGGCGGGAACCGTTCGGGCTCCGAACTGGGCCAGCCAGGAATACTGCTGCTTGACCACTACATCCACGGCCAAGCCGATCAACACCGGCGGCGCCAGGTCAAAAAGCTTGTTCAGGATCGAACAAAGGGATGCCAGTCGCACCAAGCGAACATGGGGGTGGAGGCGACTGAGGAGCCTCCCCAGACCCCTGGTCTCACCGCCATTCCCGCTCATCGAGACGACCTGCTCACCAGCGGTTGCCGCCGGCCTCGGAACGACCACCAGCGCCGCCGCCACCACCGCGGTTGCCGTAGCCACCACGGCCACCGCCACCGCCGCCCGTTTCCCTGGGGGTGGCCTTATTGACCCGAATCATGCGGCCCATCCATTCCACGTTCTGGAGGTCATCAATCGCCTTTTGCTCAGCAGCATCGGAATCCAGTTCAACGAAGGCAAAGCCACGCTTGCGGCCCGTATCGCGATCGAGGGGGAGGCTGCACTGCCGCACTTCACCGTACTGGCTGAAGAGATCAAGTAGGTCTTCCCGCTCGGCCTGAAACGAGAGGTTGCCGACGTAGATAGTCATCAGGAAAAAAACTGGAACGGATGCGTCGGATCGTGAGTTCCATTAGGAACCGTAATCCTAGAAATCTGAAAAATTTTACAACCGCAGCGCCCTGCATGGCACCACCCAGCTAGGGCGCCGGGCCAACGTGAAGAAATTTGAAGCAAAACAGAAGAGAATCGAAAGGACTGCGGCCGAACGGCGAAAGTGCACCAATGTCAGCAAATGCTGATCAATCAATCCGATGACGATGGCCCCCTCGCCCTGGAGCCTCGCCTGGCAACCCAATGGGGAGCTTGGCTTGCAAGATAAGTTCGATCTGCTGCAGACCTTGGTGCTGTCAGAAAGTGTTGAAACTCAGACTTCGTTGATTGCCGCCGTTGAGAGCCTGTCCACATCCGAGCTCAGTTTCACTTCAATCACCAACACCACTGCGAGTTGGTAACCCGCCCCAAAAGCGACACCCCAGGGCCAAGGCGCCTTGGGGTGTCAGCGGCAGGTCAGATCGGAAAACGCTGCATGGTGGCCAGCCGACATTCTTTGCGGGCCACTTCAACACCATTTCCTTTCATGATGCGTTCAGCAACACAGCGGCAGGCAAAACCCGCCATGCCCTCTGGAGCGACCTTGCCCGCTTGGGACATCTCTGATTCAAAGGCCGTCAAGCACATCGCCTGCACGATGGCCCCGACCCCCTCAGCGCGGGCCCCTGGCGGCAAGCCCGCTGGGGGCTTTGCCGCCAAGGGCATAGCACCCAAAGGCAGAGCCCCTAGCGGCAGGGCCGCCCCCAGAACCGTCGCCAGGGTCAGGCCGATGCGGGATCGGACCTGAAACATCGAAAAGGGACGGTGAGCGGGAAAAGGCATGGGCGGGTTCAGACCGGCAGCCGGGAGATCTGCAGTTCCTTGTTCATGACCCGCAGCCGTTGGAGGTCGGTAAAGACCGCCTCGGGCATCCCCTTGGGAAGATCGACGGTGGAATGGCCCTCGTAGATACGGATGCGGCCGATGGATCGCCCGGTGAGACCAGCTTCATTGGCGATCGCACCGACGATGTTGCCGGGCCTGACATGGTCGCGCCAGCCCACCTCAAGACGGAAACGCTCCAGATGGGCTTCCGGGGGGGATTCGGGACGGTCTGGATCGGAGCGATCGTTATCGCGACGGTCGCGGCCGCCATCGCGACCCCCATCCCGGCCGCCGTCGCGATCGCGGCGGAATTCGCCACTGCGGCCATCGCGGCGTCCGTCGCCACCGCGGCTCTCCAGGACTCGGCCAGCCGAGGTACCCCACCGCTGTTCGCTCTTGAGCAACAGTGGTTTGCCAGCCAGGCTCAGCTCAAGGGCCGCTAAGGCAAGCACCGCTGGGGTGCAGTCAAGTTCCTGGCCAAGCCGCTGCAACACCTCCGAGAGCAGGGCCCGCTCCTCGGTTGTGGTGGTGGGTTGCTGCACGGTGCCGGCCAGCCGTTGGTGCAGGCGGTCGAGACGGTGCTGATGGATGGCCGCATTGGAGGGCACATCCATGGGCTCAATTGGCTGGCCCACGGCCCGCTCCATGCCGCCCAGGAAACGCCGTTCCCGCGGCGTCAGGAACAGAATGGCGTCGCCGCTGCGGCCGGCCCGGCCGGTACGACCGATGCGGTGGACGTAGGCCTCACCGTCAAAGGGCACGTCGTAATTGATGACGAGCGAAATGCGTTCGACATCCAGGCCCCGGGCCGCCACATCGGTGGCGACGAGCACATTCACCTGGCCATCGCGCAGCCGTTGGATGGTGCGCTCCCTGAGGGTCTGGGGCACATCGCCGTTGAGCACCGCCACGTCGTAACCGTGTTCTTCGAGGGCTTCGGCAACGGTGAGGCTGACCGCTTTGGTGCGGGCAAAGATGATGACGCCTTCACTGCCTTCGGCCTCCAGCACCCGTTCGAGGGCCTCCAGCTTCTGGGGCGCCTGGACGAGGATGTAACGCTGGCGGATGCGACGGCCATCGGCACCCTTGGTTCGAATCGTGACCTCAGCGGGATCCTGGAGGTATTTCTGGGAGAGGCGCCGGATCTCCGAAGGCATGGTGGCCGAAAAGAGCACGACCTGGCGGGGGCTGGGGAGCTGTTCGAGCACCCACTCGACATCGTCGATGAAGCCCATCCGCAGCATTTCGTCCGCCTCATCGAGCACGAGGGCCCGCAGACCGGAGACATCCAAGGTGCCCTGGCGGATGTGGTCCATGACCCGGCCCGGGGTGCCGACGACGATCTGGACGCCCCGGCGCAGGTGCTGGATCTGGTCGCGGAAATCGGCGCCGCCATAAACGGCCAACACGCGCACCTGGCTGAGCTGGGCCGCATAGGAATTAAAGGCTTCGGCCACCTGCATGGCCAGTTCCCGGGTGGGGGTGAGGACTAGCACCTGGGGCGTGCGCTGTTGGGGGTCCAGGCGCTCCAGCAGGGGCAGGGCAAAGGCGGCGGTCTTGCCGGTGCCGGTCTGGGCCTGGCCCACCAGGTCGCGGCCCAGCATCAGCTCGGGTATGGCGGCCCGCTGAATCGGCGAAGGATCCTGGAAGCCAATGGCCGCCAGACCGGAGAGGAGTTCGGGGCTGAGGCCGAAACCGTTGAAACCGGAGGCATCGGCTGCGGCAGGAGCCGTAGCGGCCTCCTGAGCCGCAACGGCCACGGGCTCGGCAACGAGCTCAGTTACAACAGTGGACTCGGAAGTGGGCTCGGACTCCAAGGCCGAAGCTTCCAAGGGCACCACCACAGGGTTTGGCTCGGCCCGAAGCTCAACCGTTAGGCCAGCAAGCCCCAATTCGCTAACAGCGGACAAGGCAGTGGGGGAAAGGTCAACGCTGCTGGGCACGACGCCTTCTGGTTGGACGCCGGTGGCGTTCTCAAGCAGGGCGGGGGAGGCCGCGTCAGTGTCTAGGCGCAGATCGGCGTTGGACGCCAGGGAATCGCTGACGTGAAGCGACACGTCAAGGTCGGCAGCGGGAAGGGCGCTGCCCAAAGAGGGATGGGTCAAAGAAGGGGGCCTGCGGGGCCAGTGATCCTTCAACGCAGGCACGCAGCGACCCTGGGTGAGAGAAGGATCTCCCGCGCTGCACCGCCTCAATTAAAGGTTTGAAGTTTTAACATTACCACGTCGTCGGCCTGAAAGTTGTCGCCTGGGGTACCTGCCGTCAGGCCAGCTCGCACCGGCCGTAGTCATCCTCAAAGCGCTCAATATCGTCCTCGCTC
>CAMCQR010000008.1 GCA_945877115.1 Synechococcus sp. UW140
GGCTGTGTGCATCCCATCTGAATCACTTCGACTCCGAATGAACGCGCTATCGAGACTGAACCGTCTATTGAATTATTATCAAGGACGCAAATGGATATATCTTGCCCTTTGGTAGTTTCTTGAAGAGATCGAAGACAATGGGGAAGGAATAGTTGGCTATTCCAACTGGTTATCCCAACAAAAATAGACTTCCCTGAATAATGCATCATCATCTAGCGGTGATCGATCGGGAAAAATAAAGTCGCTTAAGCAATCTGAAAGGAAGACTTGACTTGATAGCCCAGAGTTCAGACTCAAGATCTAAGTTTTGATCAACAAGAGAAGCGACCAATTCTCTGAGTTCGTCATAAAGACCATACTTAGCATATACATAAGCAAGTTCTTGGTTCGTCTTGCTTCGAAACTTAACAGTCTTGGCTTCAGGATAATATCGCATAATACCTAGCTTCTGATCCACCGCAGCGGGTTGGCAAATGGATGAAAACCTAAACCATAGATCGTAATCCATCAAGAGGCCCAAGCTTTCGTCGACCCCACCGACTCGATGCCATAAGGATGATCGCCAAAAACAGGATTGCTGCATAATCCAGCGATCATTCTTCCAATCAATCAAAGCCTCCCGATTCAAAATGCGCTCAGGAACGAAACGCAAAAACTTATGGTCAATTGAAATGACGTCTCCAGCCCCAACCATAAACTCAATGCTTGGATCAGAAAAAGCTTCGATTACTTTAGTTAGTGCACCTGGCAAATAATAATCATCTGAATTAAGCCAAGCAAAAATATCACCAGTAGCCCATTCAAATCCCCGATTGATGGCTTGTGACTGCCCCTTATCAGGTGCTGAGGTGACATGAGCTAAATAAGGCCTATAACGATCAATCACTTCAAGAGTAGAATCAACGCTACCGCCATCCATAATTATAATTTCATAATAGGGATAATTTTGATTAATAATTGAGCAAATTGTATCTTCTATCGTATTTCCTTGATTCAAAGTTGGTATCACTATAGATATTTTTAATTCAGGAGTGGGGCCTGAATTAAATATTTCTTTTGGCAGTGGTGGTTTTAGCGCAGATAGTGGCAAAGACCATCCATAAAGGGGCTGTCTTGTTAGACTTTTTTGACTAGATTTCATTATATATTTTATAAGTTCTGTTGATGAAGATTTAGCTTCCAATAAATCATAGTAAGCAGAAATGCAAGGGTGCGTGTTCGGTCATTACCCGATTTATGGTTTGCAAGAATTGACACAACTAATGATGGATCAATTAGATCGTCTATTGATTGTCGATTGGCATAAATAAAATCTTGCAGCATAGGATCACGATACCACTCTGAACTTAAATCATAACTAATATAAGGTGTTCTTCTCATTAAAGATGTCCAGTACAATGGAGGTGCCTTTGCTAGCATTCGGTTACGAACAAAACCATTTTCTTCTGGAAATTCTAATAAATAGGGCATATTTTTGCCGATAGCGAATCTATGCCAATTAGAACCTAGTTTCCAAGATGCGGGCAGATTCCAGATTTGATCAATCCAGCGACGACTATGAAACGGAGAGCGCCATTGACTTGAATCCATGTACATTTTTATACCATTAGCATAAAAGTTAGGTACTCTTTGTTCAAAGTAATAACGGGTTAAACCTGGCAGAAATTGCTGCTTACAATAACCAGTTAGCCTGTCCGCACGAGAATTAATGCCAGCTGGGCTGAGTTGTTCGGCAAATTGACTATTTAATGATGATAACTCATTGGTCAGAAATGTCGGATGACGGATAAGTTTCATATTCCAGAACTGATGGAGTGCCCAACTAGGATTTAGCTCTGCCAATCGACCGACTTGTCCTTTGTCAAAATAATATGAACGGGCAAATTCTCCTAGCGTACCAACGAAGAAACTGCTATCAGTTGGAATCCTGGCTTTTAAAGGATAGAGATAAGTATGCCAATGCCATGCTGTTTTAGTTCCGTTGGTTAAACGTGAGATTTTGGGGGCATATTCAAAAAAATCATTTATGTTAATTCGTATTAAGTCATGAGCTAGACTATACTTAGATGCAATTGCTTTGGCTGTTCTGACATCAGAACACTGATCATTACCCATTGTGACTAAATGGGGTTGAATTCCTTGCTGCAACATCGATCCCAGTATCACCCTGGAATCAAAGCCGCCAGACAGGGAGAGATAGGGATTATTTCCCGACCAAGTCGCCACTTCTTGATTCATCGCTTCTACCGCCGCGTTCGGATCTGAACGGAGCGGGGGAATAGAATCTAGGTAGCATTTGGCATCAATATTAAGCTGACCATTTCTATAGTAAATCCAGGCTCCGGGTGGCACTCGCTTAATTGCCGGATGCAATGTGTGGTTGTTAGTAAGATTTTCAAGTTGACATAAGTCGCCCAAAGCAGACCAATCCCATTGCCAAGGTATGGATGCTTGTTGGAGAATATCAATGATTTTATCGCCATGGCAAAAACGATTCCGATTCCTATCGTAAAAATAATAATAATGCATTGCCCCTACTGGCGAAGTGATTAAAGCCACTTCATTATCACCTTCTAAAATCAAGATGTATTCGCCGCCTACATCTCTTAAGGACTGGTGCCCTTGGCTATAAAATAAATCAATTAGCTGCTGATCAGAGTAGTTTGTATATCCAATTTGGCGCAAACGATTTATGGTAGTATTATTCTGCATGACTTGGTTGATAATCTTTGCGAAAGCTGGGAGTTGTGGATCTTTAGAACAAATTAAGTAGTCTCAAGCATCAGAGTGTATACTTGATTTTAGCAGCATTGACTTTGAAGCATGACTTACTCAAGTTCAACACCCCCATAAAGTTGACTCATTATACCATGAAACTTTTCAGTGGGCGGCTTAAGCGGCTTTCAAGGAAGCCATAAGATAACACCTTAACGTTGAGGCACAGGGCCTGAGGGCACTAGAATCATTCAATTACACTGCTGGCATGGGTGAGTAAAAGCGATATGATTTTACAGTGCAATAGAACTCGTTAATGCTTGTGTCCAAACCGTTGAAATATGCCCTGAGGCAAAGTGTATGGCTCTTGCTAACAGGCTTGCTATTTATCAACTCAGATCTAGGTCTATATCGCAAGCCTATGATATCTGAATCAATGCCAGCTGATGGAATTGATTCCAACAATCTGGCCGTAGTTGTCAATGATAATGATCCTTTGAGCCTGGAAATTGGAGCCTTATATGTCAAAGAAAGATTAATACCTGCCAACAACGTGATTCATCTATCCTTGCCCACTGGAGTCAGTGAATTACCTGTATCTCAATTTCGTTGGATCCTTCGAGATGTTAATAAACGAACGCCCAGGCACATTCAAGCCTTTGCACTAGTATGGACAACACCCTATCGCGTTGGTTGCCAATCGATAACCAGTGCCTTTGCCTACGGGATAGAACCCGGACTTTGCCAACGCTCATGTCAAACAACCCGGTTAAATCCATATTATGCAAGGGGTGATATTGATAGACCGTGGGACCAATTAAAACTTCGTCCAACAATGTTGCTGGCTGCCAGCAACATTGATCAGGGCAAGGCGTTGATTCATAGGGGATTAGCTTCTGACGGGACTGCCCCGAAGGGTACCGGCTATTTAATGAGTACAAGTGATCCCGTGAGAAACAGCAGGGGGTCTTTATACCAAGAATCTGTACGAAGCGTTGGGAACAGGTTCAAGATAAAAATTATTTACTCTGATACTCTCTCTAATGCAAAGAATGTAATGGCCTATTTCACAGGCTTAGCCTGGGTAAGTAAGATCAATACAAATCATTTTTTGCCCGGTGCTGTTGCCGATCATCTTACATCTTTCGGAGGGAAACTGACAGACAGTGGACAAATGAGTGCCTTAAGGTGGCTGGACGCTGGCGCAACTGGCAGCTATGGCACCGTTGTAGAACCCTGTAATTATGCCGCCAAGTTTACCCATCCAGGTCTATTGCTTACTTACTACTTGAGGGGAGATACCCTCATTGAGGCTTACTGGCGCAGCGTAGCTATGCCTGGGCAGGGACTTTTTATTGGCGAACCACTAGCCCGTCCTTGGGGCCCTCAAACCTCCAAAAAGTCTCCACTCAAGAGTGACGCTTTTGGTGCCAAGCCCATGCATGGGCCAAAATCGTCTCAAGATCCGGATAGCGGGGACGCCAGCCAAGCTCCTGATGGGCCTTAATTGAACTGGCGACAAGTTGGGCCGGATCACCGTCTCTTCTCTTGGCCACATGGGCAAGCAATCCACGACCGGTGACTTTCTTGGCGGTTTCAATTACTTGCTGGACAGAGTATCCCGTGCCGTTACCAAGATTATAGATTAGTGGTTTAGAAATTATTTCCTCCTTTTCTTGTAAGCGCCAGATCCTTTCAAGGCCAAGGACATGCGCATCCGCAAGATCAGAAACGTGTATATAATCTCTAATGCACGTACCGTCGGGTGTGGGATAATCATCGCCAAAGATCTGAAGGTAGGGCTCACGGCCACTCATAGCGTCAAGGACCCTGGGGATTAGGTGAGTTTCCGGGTCATGATCTTCGCCGATGTCCGCCGATGGATCGGCACCAGCTGCATTAAAATAACGAAAGATAACGCTAGGTAGCTGATAGGCGCTTGCAAAATCAATTAATAGTTTTTCAACCATTAACTTGCTTTGGCCATAAGGATTGATGGGATTTTGTTCATGATCCTCTGTCATTGGAATCTGTTTAGGTGGCCCATAGGTTGCACATGTAGACGAGAAAACAATGGGTATGGGAAATTTTTCTTGTTCTTTGGCCATGGCAAGCATGACTTCAAGTAGCGTGAGTGTATCACCAAGATTATTTCGATAGTATTTGGCCGGGTCACTCACCGATTCGCCAACATAAGCATAAGCTGCAAAGTGAATCACCGCCTCAATGGGCTTAGCTTCCATGTTTGTGCCTTGAAGACAAGGGTGTTGCCCCCGCAACAAAGCATCAAGCATAGGCCGATCTCCGAGCTGGCCAGAAGCAAGGGGGACCTTCAAGACCTGCTCAACGATCTCAGCATGTCCGTAGACAAGATTATCTAAAACTACCGGTTCATGGCCGGCTTGGGTCAAGGCTCGAACGGCATGACTGCCGATGTAACCAGCTCCACCAGTAACCAGAATTCTCATAGACGTAGATCCTCTCCGCTATTCAGGCTAGCAACATAATCCATTACGGTTTGCTTGAGACCGTCCTCCAAGGGAATCGAAGCTTTCCAGCCGAGAGAAGCCAATCGTGAAATATCAAGCAACTTGCGTGGCGTGCCATCTGGCTTGCTGGAATCCCAGCTAATAGTTCCGGCAAAACCAACCGCCGAGGCCACTGTTTCAGCCAATTCCTTGATCGTCACATCAGTGCCCGTGCCGACATTCATAAACTGAATTTCATGGGGATTAGGTCGCCAGTGCTCAAGGCAGAACAAGACAGCATCAGCAAGGTCATCCACATGGAGAAATTCACGAAGCGGCGTACCACTTCCCCAGCACTCCACTGTGGGCGCAGCCATGATATGGGCCTCTTGAAAGCGCCGAATCAAAGCTGGCAGAACATGACTGTTGGTAGGGTGATAATTATCGCCTGGTCCATAAAGATTGGTCGGCATCAAACTGATGGCATCAAATCCATACTGAATGCGCATTGCATGGCACAACTGAATTCCCGTAATTTTGGCTATGGCATACCATTCATTAGTGGGCTCAAGAGATCCGGTTAAAAGTGACTCCTCGCGAATAGGCTGATCAGCTAACTTTGGGTAAATACAACTACTTCCCAAGAATAACAGCCTTCGCGAGCCACCCCGCCAGGCGGATTCGATAACATTGTTTTGTATTTTTAGATTTTCAAGAAGAAAATCAGCTGGATAGGTATTGTTGGCCATAATTCCCCCGACTTTAGCCGCTGCAAGCACAACGACATCGGGGCGATAAGACTGAAACCAGTGTGAAACAGCTACAGCATCAACAAGATCAACATCTTGGCGGGTAGCTGTGAGGATATTGCCGTAGCCCCGTTTCTGGAGGCAACGAACGATAGCCGAACCAGCCATTCCCCTATGACCAGCTACAAAGATTCTGTCTTCGGGACGAATGAGAGCTGTCATGGGTTGAGCATCTGCCAAAAGCGGGCCCTAAGACCAATGCAATTGTACCCGCCGCATAGGGGAATCCCTGCAGCAGTGAGGTTCCGGACTCGATTCGCTCCTTCCCCCATAGGCCATGCTTGCCCCAACGATCTGACTTTCAGTTTCACCGTGCGCTGAATCGAACCCCAAGCGGATCGACTTTGATCCATGGATCGCTCATTCCGGCGTGCGCTTCCTGGGGCGGGTTCCCTGTTCGGACCATTCCATGACCTTGGGCGAACCAGGCCATGGAGGCTGGTTCGCCCAAGGTCATGGAGCCTGATTCGGTTGAATCGTTCCTGGCGGCACTAGCTCCATGACCATTTCAGCCAGGGATTTCACGGCCCCAGGCCTGCCCCGTAGGGAGCGAAGGTCCTCCCGCATGCCTGTCAGCTTTTCCGGATGGGCCAGCCACTGGGCCGCCTCAGCGGCGATGCCACCAGGTGTTATGGAGCCCACATGCTCTGGAACCACGGAGCGACCCGCTGAAATGTTGGGCCAGGCGAGAAAACCCCGATAGCGCAGACGCCAGGCTGTCAAGGCAACACCCACGAGCCGCCGCAACAACGGCAGGCGCGCCACCAACCCCATCCAACCGTCCCAAGCCTGCATGACCTCCAGGTGCTGGGTGGGAAGAAGCACCAACATTGGCAACCCCAGGGCCCCCAGTTCCGCTGTATTTGCCCCCACCGTGGTCAAGGCCAGCGAGCATTGACTCAAGAGAGCATGGGCCGGGTGTTCCTGCACCAAAACAATGGCTTGACCCCCGGCTGTGCGAAGAACATCACGACCGATGGAGTTTTCGCAGCGCTCCAGGCTGGGTTCGCCGCCACCAAAATGGGCCGCGATCGGATTGGCGGATCCGGAAAAAGCCATCAACTCAGCCACGGAGGTGGTTGGGGCCACCGGCAACAAAAAACGGCACCCTGGGCGCAAGCGGGCTAGGCAATCGGCTGTCTCCAGCAGAAACGGCATCCCCACTTGCAGCTTGGCCCGCTTCGAACCAGGTAATAGGGCGACCCATTCGCCCTCGGGCAAGACGGAATCGTTACTCTGACCATCGGCAAGATCCGCCATCAAGTCACCGACCACCCGGGCTCGACCTCGCCAGCGGGGGGCCAACCGGGAGGAGGCCACGGAGCCCATCAGGGCAAGGCGATCATTCCAACGGGGCCAGCGGGCCACCCATTCGGCGTAGGTGAGATGGCGATAACCGAGGCGTGCCGCCAGCAAAACGGTCCAGAATTGATCACCACCCATAAACACCACAACCCCTTGCCGCGGCCAAGGACCGTGGCGATCGGGCCGCAACAGCAACCACCAGAAGCGGGCGGCAGGCAGAACCCGATCGAACAGCTCCCAACGCCTAGCAACCCAAGCTTCCTGGCCCGTCCCATTGGGACAGGGAACGAGTACTAGGTGTAGGGAGCAACTGGCATGGGGATGGCAAGGGCGCAGGTCCCATTGATCATGGAGCTTGACTGCAAGGGGTCTGACCCAGGTGGTCAGCTCACCAGGCCCATTACTCACCAAAATAATGGCGGCCTCTGCCTGAGAAGACACAGAAACTTCGCGCCGTGGGAGCTTCAAGTCGGAAAATTATGCGGATGGCGAGACTTGAACTCGCAAGGCCGAAGCCACACGCCCCTCAAACGTGCGTGTCTACCGATTCCACCACATCCGCAATAATAACTCGAAGACCAGAGGACCTGGTGAGCGAGCTCTCCGGGCTCGGGCAGAGCCTCAAGCCATACGAAATATACCCGTCCACCGGACCGACTCCAGCAACTGACCCTGCCTGGGCCCAAGCCGGGGCAGGGTGAGCGCTGATAAAGTCATGTATGGCCTGCCACGCCGGACGCAAAAGGGATGCCCATCGGCAAACTGCTGATCGCCAACCGCGGCGAGATTGCCCTAAGGATTCTGCGCACCTGCCGCGAGATGGGCATTGCGACGGTGGCCGTTCACAGCACCGTGGATCGCAACGCCCTGCATGTCCAGCTGGCCGACGAAGCCGTGTGCGTGGGGGAAGCCCCGAGCAGTCGGAGCTATCTGAACATCCCCAACATCCTTGCGGCCGCCACATCCCGGGGAGCCGATGCCATTCACCCGGGATACGGTTTTCTTGCCGAGAACGCCAATTTCGCTGAAATTTGCCAGGCCCACTCCATCACCTTTGTCGGTCCCTCCCCGGAATCGATCCGGGCCATGGGGGACAAATCCACCGCAAAGCACACGATGCAGCGGGTAGGGGTGCCCACCATCCCAGGCAGTGAGGGTCTGCTGGACACCCCTGAAGCCGCGGCCCGACTCGCCGAAGCGATGGGATTTCCGGTGATGATCAAGGCCACGGCCGGTGGCGGTGGACGGGGTATGCGCCTGGTTACCACGGCAGACCAGCTGGAATCCCTGTATCGGGCTGCCCAAGGCGAGGCTGAGGCCGCCTTCGGGAACCCGGGCCTCTACATGGAAAAATTCATCGACCGCCCCCGCCACGTCGAAGTACAGATCCTGGCCGATCGCCATGGGAACGTGGTGCACCTCGGTGAGCGGGACTGCTCGGTGCAGCGGCGCCACCAGAAATTGCTGGAGGAGGCCCCCAGCCCAGGACTCTCGGCCGATCTGCGTCAGCGGATGGGAGATGCGGCGGTGGCAGCAGCCCGCAGCATCGGCTACGAGGGGGCGGGCACGGTGGAGTTTCTGCTGGACCGCAGTGGACATTTTTATTTCATGGAAATGAACACCCGCATTCAAGTGGAGCATCCCGTCACAGAAATGGTGACAGGCATAGATCTAATTGCCGAGCAACTGCGGATTGCTGGTGGCGAACCAATCAGTGTGCACCAAGAAGAGATTCATATCCATGGTCATGCCATTGAATGTCGTATCAATGCCGAAGATCCAAGTCAAAATTTTCGGCCCACACCTGGTCGCATCACTGGATGGTTGCCACCTGGCGGCCCTGGGGTAAGGGTCGACAGTCATGTTTACACAGGTTATGAAATCCCACCCTTCTACGATTCTTTGATCGGCAAATTAATTGTCTGGGGGATTGACCGCGATGCCGCCTTGCGGCGCCTGCGGCGGGCCCTATCGGAATGTGCCATCACCGGCATTCCAACCACCATCGAATTCCACCTCGCCCTGCTCGATCGACCGGAATTCCAGCGCGGTGAAATCCATACCAAGTTCGTTGAGCAGGAAATGCTCTCCCCCTGAGGGGCCGCCACGGCCCCTCAGGCAAGGTGCTCGCTGGCTTGTCTCACCAACTGGGTGACAAGGCCCTGCTGGCCCACCAGCAGCTCCCGGAGAAGACTGGTGAGGCCAACCCAAATCACGGGTGCCACATCCACACCGCCGATTGGCTGGATCCACCGGCGAGTCGGGGCCAACAACGGCTCCGTCGGCACCCGAATCCACCGCAGGACGCCCCGTTCGAGGTCGAGCTGGGGATACCAGGTGAGAACAATGCGGAATAAAAACAACAGGGTCAAGAGCCCGAGCCCAGCACCGAGACCGAATTGGAGCCATTGCAGCGCCGCGGGAGAGGCCGTCACAAAGCTCTAAGCGAACAGATTCAGATCGTAGGAAGTCACCGGGCACTGCCTAGGATCACGGCCGTTCGCAGCGGCCTCACTGCCATGACCCCTTCCCTGGGCAATTTCCTCAACAGCCTCGTCTTGGGCGGCTTGATCGTAGTCATTCCCATCTCGATCGCCCTCTTCTTCATCAGCCAGAACGACCGCGTGGATCGGCGCCTCTGAGCCCGACCCGGCAGAAAAGTCGTCCTGACATTGCCTAGAGTGCTAACAACCTGGAGTCTCGAGAGATCCGACCTTGGTCAACGCCAGCCTTAACTGGGCCAGCATCGTCGGCATCGTGCTGGCGGTAGGTGGAGCATTCCTCTATTTCATGAGGAACTTCAAGCCGGCTCTTGCCAGGGACTACGACGTTTTTTTTGCCGCCGTAGGCCTGCTCTGCGGCGGAATTTTGTTCTTCCAAGGTTGGCGACTCGACCCGATCCTTCAGTTTGGTCAGTTCCTTTTGGCTGGCACCACTGTTTTCTTCGCCTACGAAAGCGTCAGGTTGCGAGGGATTACGACGGAACAGGCACGCCGCTCTTCCTTCTTTGATGATGAAGAGCCCCAGCCCTTACGCGCTCGCGGTGGCGGCGAGTTCGGGCGGGACTGGGATCGAGAACGGGACATCGACCGTTTCGACGCCCAGGAAGCCAGCCGCCGCCGGATTCCCTCGCGGGAAGAAGAGGAGGACTTTTACAGGCCCCGCCGCTCCAGCCGGGCCGCCATTCCTGAACAGGCCGCCAGTCGCCTGGGCGGACGCTCCGAAGACTTTGATCCGGAACCCAGGCAGGGTGCGATGGCGGATCCCCGAGACGCCAGTCGCTATCGTCCCGCACCCAGCTCCCGCAGCGGCAGCCAGGAATTCGGAGATCGCCGCCGCGACCGAGACGGCCAACAGGAGACCAGGCGCGGTAGCCGTCCCGTGCCGGCCAGCGATCCAGCCGCCCGATCCAGCCGACGGCCCAGTCCTGCCAGCTCGCCAAGCTCCACCGGTCTTTCCCCAAGCGGCGTTCCGGAAGGAACACCCCTGCGCAGCAAATCCAAGGCAACCAACGACGTGAGTGACGCCGATTACTCACCCCTTTCTGGCCCCCCAAGCCCCCGCAGCCGTCCCGAGAGCCCCGGCGCTTCGTCTTCGGCCAGCAGGGAAACCCGACCTTCCCGCGCGCCCAGCAGCAGGGACAACAGTTCCCGCTTTGACGATTGAAATTCTGGGTAGCGCCCCTGGCTGTCCTGGCGATCAACCTTCTCCTTGGGGGCTGCGGCGATCTGGGCTTGCATCGGCGACGGGCCAGTCCCAATGGCATTGCCTTGGGTGGCCAGGACCGAGAGCAGCCCGCCCTCAGCGGCCAGGGTGAATGGCTGGCCAGTGTTGTCGAGCGCAACGGTCGTCAGACCCTAATGATGCAGGCCCAGCCCTCTGGTATTGAGGTGCCGCTGCAGTCCCTGCGCCGATTCCAACCCCATGATTCCCCCTCGTTAAGCTGGAACGGCCGCTACGTGGCTCTGGTGGGCCAGGAGCGTGGCCGCCGCCGTGTGCTGATTCTGGATCGGGCCAGCGGCCGCCTGATGCCTTTGCAGCTCCCCAGAGATCTCCAACCGGAACAACTGAGCCTGGCCCCGGATGGACGCCGTTTGGCCCTTGCAGGCATCAGCCGGGGCCGCCGACTCGTCCAAGTGTTTGACCTGGCCAACCTTATCGAACCCGATCTTCCTCGCGGGCTGGCCATCGGCAGCATGGCTAATCCCACGCTGCCATGATGAAGGGGAGTGGGAAGCGCCAAGGTTTGCGGCTGGGGTTATTGGCTGGGGGGCTTGGGGCACTGACCAGCCTGAATGGCTGCATGGGGACCGTGCCCCAACCGGTCTTCCCCCTAGATCGACGACTGGAAGAGCTGGGCCCCAGCCGTGCCCCGAGCCTGGTGGGGCCCTGGCTGGCCCTGATCTCCAACCGGGGTGGCCGTGACCAGGTGGTGCTGCTGAATCTGGAAGATCAGCGGCCGGTGCCCCTACCGGGTCTCAACCGACCGGATGCCCAGCCGCTGAGTGTGGGGGTGGAGGCGAAGGGCGAACGGTTGGCGGTGGTGAGGCAGTTGGAGGGAAGAACCGAATTGCTGCTCTACCGGCGCCGTCTAATGAGCAGCCAAATCATCACCATGAATCCCCAAGGTGTGCCCAGGCGGGTGATGCTGCGGGCCGATGGTCGGGAATTGGCCGTCGAAGTCAGCCGGGATGGCCACTGGCAAGTCGACCTGATCGAACTTCCCTGAGCGGACCCCACCCGAGCCTCAGGGAACCAGGCCAGCCCAATGCAGAAAGGTGTCGCGGCAAAGGGTTTCGATCAGTACTACTGCTGAAAAGCCAACCATGGCGAAACGGCCATTCACCCTTTCGGCGTAGGTGCTCCAGCCGAATTCGGGCACATCCCCGGTGGTTGCACTTGTGGCCGGGGGCACCGGCCCAGCGTCCTCCTTGGGCTTCGTGTCGACGTTTTTGGCGTTGACGTTGTCGGCGCGTTCTAAGGGAGTGGGGGGAGTCATCAGGGGCTTCAGCGACCGAATTGATAGCTGGAGGATGGCATCAGACGCCAGGAACCGGTGCCATCTAACTCCAGCACGGTGTCGTGATAATCGCGCAGGGAGGGGCGATGGCCGACGCTGACAAAACCCATGTCCAGACCGACGAGCATCCCATAGAGCGCCTGTTCTGTAGCCACATCCAGGGCACTGGTGGCCTCATCCAGCACGACAAAGCGCGGCGAGTTGAGCAGCAACCTGGCAAAACCCAGGCGTTGTTGCTCGCCCAGGGAAAGCAGCCGCGGCCAGTCCTGCTTGATGTCGAGATCGGGATAACGGCGCACCAGATCGGGAAGACGCACCTGTTCGAGAACATGGCGCAACTGATCGTTGCTGAACTTATCAGGAGACTGGGGGTAACAAAGCTGCTCCCGCAGGCTGCCCAGCAACATGTAGGGCTTCTGCGGGATGAACATCAGTTCACCCACCGGCGGCCGCTCGACCTCGCCTGCCGCCGGGGGCCAGAGTCCACTGACCAAGCGCAAAAAGGAGGTCTTGCCACAACCCGAAGGCCCCACCACCAGCAGGCGATCACCGGGGCCAATCGTCAAGTTCAGATCGCGGATCAGTTGGCGCCCACTGCGGGGAGGCACCAGATCGACATGACGCAGCACAATCGCGTCGCTGGACTGACGGACTTCAAACGCCGGTGTGGCGCCAGGTGTTGGGTCTAGGAGAGCGCGCGCCCCAGCTAAAGAATCAATCTTGCTTTGGAACCCTTCCAAGCGGCTGATGGAAGCAGAGAACGCCGCCAATCGATCGACATTGTTAACGATATAACTAACGGAAAAGAGAACCTGGGAAAATGCAATGCTGGCCTGGCCAAAAACACCAAAATCAACTTGCTTAGCAAAGTAGATTGGGGCAATGACCAACCAGGGTAGAAAACGGGAGAAATAATCGTAGGAACGCTGAATCACACTGATGAAAGCCTCCCAGACAATCAAACGGTTGTAATTACTGATCGCTCCTCCTAAGCGCCTCTGGGCCTCCTTACCTTCCTGAGCTTCACCGCGATAAAAAGCGATCGACTCAGCATTGTCGCGTATATGGACAAGTCCGTAGCGGAAATCCGCCTCCAGCTTGAGCTGTTGATAATTCAGTGCCACCAGACGCCGGCTGGCGAACACAATCAAAGCCGTACCAGTTACCGCATATACAAGCAACAGCATGGCCAACTTAGTGTTGATACTCCAAAGCACCAGGACGAAACTAACAAATGTAAGAAGGGCAGAGAGGATCTCCACCGAGACACTTAGGCTTGTACTTGTGAAACTGGCTGTGTCCTGGGAGATGCGTTGGTCAGGATTGTCAATCTCCTCAGAGCTTTCGTCATTGGGATTGAGCTCGTAATAGGCACGATTACTCAAGTAACGTCCCAAAAGGCGGCCGCTTAACCATTCACGCCACAACAGCCCAAGGCGGGGAATCAGATAGGCCTGCAACGCCCTGATGGGCAGGGCCAGCATCAGGCAGAACGCATAGATGGCAACTGTTTTCCAGAAACCATCCCGGTCGTAAGCCACCAGGGAGTTATCGACATTGCGGGCTACGAAGCTGATGCCGACGTTGATGCCATTGATCACCAGGATCAACAGGGCGATCACCCCAAGCAACACCCAGGGGACCCAACGCCCCTGTCGCAACTGGCCGCGATAGAGCCAGAAACAGAAGACGCCTGCCGCCATCAAGGCCATGAGCGCCCAACCGATCGGGCTTGCCCACAGGGCAGCAACCTGCTGGGGAACGCCCGGCAGAAACCGACCCTGCAGCTTGGGAATCAGGGCACCACTGAGGGCGACGGCCCCGGTCAGCAACACCAGGGTCAAGCCGACCACGATCGCCAGCAAGGCCGCCAGCAACAGGAGAAAGGACCCCCCTCCGGTCCTTCCCTCTTCCAGGGGAAGGAAGTAGGGCTGGGCGAGCCGCTGCAGCTTGCCCAGCTGCTCTCCCAGGGCCTTGGCGGGATTCATGGACAACGTCGATTTCTGCCATTGTTGCTGGCCGCACGGAAGCCGGTCGATCCCGGGGCGCGGATCATGGGGCGGCACTCTGGCCCAGGGGCCCTGCTGGCAACCTCCCGCAAGAGGTGTTCAGGGATCAGCCCGGGGGCCAGTTCAGGGCGCGCCCACCGATGACATGGACATGGAGGTGGAAAACGGTCTGGCCCGCCTCGGCACCGCTGTTGATCACCGTGCGCCAACTATCGAGACCCTCCTGACGGGCCACCTTGGCGGCCACCAAAAGGAGGTGGCCCAGCAGAGCCTGATCCCCAGGACCCGCATCAGCCAACTGGGCGATCGGCTGGCGGGGAATCACCAGGGCATGCACCGGCGCCTGGGGATTCACATCGCGAAAGGCCAGGCAGAGATCGTCGCTGTATAGGGCTTCGCAGGGTATTTCGCCCCGCAGGATGCGCCCGAAAATCGTGTCCGCACTGGCACTCATGGAAGGGGAACTCCGCGCTCAAGGCAATCGCCAGGACCCTGGCAAGAGGCCCATTCTGCCCCTGATGCCAGAAGGGACAGGGGTGGCACTAACAAGGCAGAGAGACTTTGCCCCTCCCCCATGGCCCTGGCCCACTGCCACAGCGGCGCCCTGCGGGGAGTGGAGGCGGTGGCCGTGCGGGTAGAAGTGGACATTGGTCCCGGCCTGCCTGGGCTGCAGATGGTGGGCCTGGCCGATGCGGCGGTCCAGGAATCGCGGGAACGGGTGCGGGCGGCCCTGCGCAACAGTGGCCTACGGATGCCGCTGACACGGGTGATCGTCAGTCTGGCCCCAGCAGACCTGCGCAAGGAGGGCCCCGCCTTCGACCTTCCCATCGCCCTCGGACTTCTGCTGGCCAGCGACCAGCTGCCAGCAGAACGAATGGAGGGGATCTGGAGTGCGGCAGAGCTTGGACTGGACGGCCGACTGCGGCCGATTCGTGGGGTGCTGGCCCTGGCCCTAGCGGCCAGGCGCCTGGGGGCCCGGGGGCTGCTGGTTGCCGCTGGTAATGCCGCCGAGGCCGCTTTAGTGGAAGGACTGCGGGTGTGGGGGGCCCACGATCTGCCTGGAGCCCTGGAGCAACTGGCCCATCCGGAACGCCCCCTTTGCCTCCCCCATCCCACAACAGTGCACCCAGCCCCGGCGGGCCTGGACCTGGCGGACGTATGGGGCCAGAGTCATGGCCGGCGAGCCTTGGAAATCGCCGCCGCGGGAGGCCACCACCTGCTGCTGGTAGGCCCCCCCGGCAGCGGCAAAACCATGCTGGCCCGACGGTTGGCTGGGCTGCTGCCGGCGCTGCCCCGGGAAGAAGCCCTGGAACTGACCCAACTCCATTCCGTGGCCGGTCTGTTGGGGGAGGGCGGAAGCCTGATACGCCAGCGCCCTTTCCGCAGTCCCCACCACAGTTGTTCGGCAGCGGCGCTGGTGGGCGGCGGCAGCAGGCCGCGGCCAGGGGAGCTCAGCCTGGCCCATCGAGGCGTGCTCTTTCTCGACGAACTGACGGAATTCCGCCGGGAGGTTCTCGACCAGCTCAGGCAGCCGTTGGAAGCAAGGGAGGTGTGGATCTGCCGGGCGAGGGAGCGCTGTCGCTTCCCCTGCGCAATCACCCTTGTGGCCGCCACCAACCCCTGTCCTTGCGGCTGGTGGGGGGATCGGGAGAGGCAATGCCGCTGCCCCGAAGGAGTCCGGCGGCGCTATTGGGGGCGGCTCTCTGGGCCGCTCCTGGATCGCATCGACCTGCAGGTGGTGATGCAACGGGCCCAGCCCAGGGAGCTCGTTTCCGCCCTAGAGGTCAGGGGGGAGGAAGGGCCCCGGGGTAAATCTGGAGCAGGCCGACCGGAAACAACGGCCCAGGTGGCAAGGCGGGTGAAGACGGCTCGTGCGCGGATGGTGCGTCGTAACCCTGGGGGCTTATCCAACGGTGATCTGCCTGCAGGAGCCCTCAAGGAGGTTTTGGGGCTGGATCAAGCCTGCGTCAACCTCTGGGAAACCATCCTGACGCAACGGCGTCTTTCAGCCCGTAGCGCCGATCGCATCTTGCGAGTGTCGCGCACCCTGGCTGACTTGAAGGGGTCGAAGACGGTGGGCACCGGCGAGATCTCCGAAGCCCTGGGGTACCGCAGTTTTGACCTGGCGACCTTGGAAGGTTGAAAGAGAGCCTCAGGTTGGAAGAGTCCAACCAAGGGGAAACCTGGGCGAACGCTGGATAATCAAGAGTGGGAAAAACCGGAAATCAACATCTCTGGGCTGCATGGTTTGCCGCTTGAAAGGGGTGATTGGGGGCCGATGCTTCTAAGCTGATGGAGGCTCCACGCAGAACATTCATCGGCATAAAAAATTCCGGAGATCGAATCTCCGTAAAAAATCATCCCAAGTCCGTCAAAAGCCTATGCAAAATGCCCAGACCAAAGGAGTACGGATGCAAACTCAACGGCGGCGACGTCGCTGTTGCGCTTTGCGCTTGTATTTCTCGGTAGGGGTCTCGTGGTGGCGCAGCCGCTTGAGGTCGGCGAAGATGCCGGCCTTGGAGACCTGGCGCTTGAAGCGGCGTAGGGCCGATTCGATCCCTTCGTTTTCGCCGACGGTGACCTGGGTCATGAAAGGCTGTGCGAACGCAAACAGCTAGTTAGCCTAGCAAGGGAGGTGTCCTTAAGGGAGGGCTGCGGCGCCGCTGCTCGTCGCCGAGGGCCAGGCGGGGCTGTACAGGTAGACGTGGCCGAGGTTGCGTCCCTTGAACTGGCGGCGCATCAGGCGCCAACCCGGCTCCAGCTCAAACTTGAGGAAACCGCCGGCGCTGCCGAAGGTGCGGGCCACCATCATCTCGGGCCCCGCTGCCGCCTGGGTCGGCATGGCCATCAGGTAGGTGTCATTGGGACTGCGCACCACCGTGAGCCGATAGCTGGAAGATAGGTCGCGATCGGCAACCCGCAGCGAATAGCCATTGGCATCGATGTAGCGGGCGCAAACACCGGTGAAATCAAAACTGGCCAGCAGGGGATTCACCGCCGCCGGTCGGCCCTCAGCCACGGCGAAGCAGGGACGGCCGCCCCGCATTTGTTCGTAGATGTTGAGCTGGTAACGGCTGCCGCTGCCAATCGGCGCTGCCACCACCAGGAAACGGCCCTGGTCCAGCTCCCCAGCCCCAAACAGGGACTGGCTGCGCGAAGGCAAGCCACCGCCAAGGGACGCGATCAGGAGCAGGGACGCTAGGCCCAGGGCAGGCAAGCGGGCGGGAGTAAGGGCCGAGGGGAGCATGGAGGCAAGCGGGGAAAAACGAGTCGGAAGGGGCCGCATTAGGGGAGCCTGGCCTGGCGGGACCAGGGCCGCAGTGCTCAGGCCTGCTGATTGCTGCGGATGGCGAACAACAAAGCCAGGAGACAACCGGGGATACTGGCCGCCAAAATGAGGCGCGTTGTAGCCACCCCGAGATCGGGTTCGCCGTAGGCCAGCTCAAATACCGACCCGGTGGCAGCGATGCCGAGCACACAGGCCAAGGCGAGCAAAACGCCAGCCAGGGGTTTCATCGGCATAGCGAAGGATCAGGAAAGCGACTGGACGTGATTGGGTTCAAAACCATGCTGCAGCAACTCGGTGCTGAGGCTGGCGGTATCGGTGACCCGATCCACGAACAACACACCCTTGAGATGATCCATCTCGTGCTGGATGCACCGAGCCAACAGGCCATCGGCCTTCAGGCGGCGGGCGCGGCCCATGTCATCGCGGAAACTGACTTCAACCACGGACGGGCGCACCACCTGCAGATAGACCCCAGGGATGCTGAGACAACCCTCTTCATAGGTATTACAGGAGGCCCCGGCGGCGGTGATTTCCGGGTTGATCAGAACCAGCGGCGGGGTAGCCGCCTCTTCCAGATCAAGGTCGATGACCAATAACTGCTGGTGCACCCCTACCTGGGGAGCCGCCAGGCCAATGCCTCGGGCGGTATACATACTGCGAAGCATGTCCCTGGCCAGCTCGCGCACCGCCTCATCCACCTTGCCAATACGGCGCGCTGTCTGGCGAAGCTCCAGTTCCCCCAGGGTGTGGATCCGCCGGGAAGGGGAATCGGAGGGCTCCTTGGGCACCAGCATGGACGTGTTGCCCTGCTCGGCATGGCGGGCCATCTGGGCGAAGCTGCGCGCCAAAGAGACACCTAAAACATCGTTGTTGATTCTAGGGTCCAGAAGTCGGAGGCACTGGTGACAGCAAGGGGTAAGGGGGCACCGCTCTCAGCGGCCATGGCCGTGGGGTCCGTTCCGCTGCCAAAGGAACCGCTGCTGGCCCAGGGGCGCCTGTTCTGGTTGGAGCAGCGTCCCCAGGAGAATGGACGCACCACCTTGATGGGCCGCGGGGCCCAGGGCACGCCCCCCCAGGACCTCACCCCCGGCCCCTGGAACCTGCGCAGCCGCATGCATGGCTACGGCGGCGGCGCATACACGGTGGACGGGACGATCGCGGTATTCGTGCATGACGCTGATCGCTGCCTTTGGCGACTGGATCTGGCGGCGGGACTTCAGCCAGGGCAGCAGGTGGTGGCAGTCGCTCCGCCACGCCGGCTGACAGCGCCCTGGGAGCAGGGGTCAAGGGCCTTCAGCGACGGGCTGATCGAACGGGCCCGGGATCGCTGGATCGGCGTGATGGAGCAAGGGGGAGAGGACTTTTTGGTCGCGGTCCCCCTGGAGGGCGGCGAACCCCAGACCCTGCATCGCCCCGCTGACTTCTGCGGCTATCCGGTGCTCAGTCCCTCGGGAACCCATCTGGCCTGGGTCGAATGGCAACAGCCCCACATGGGTTGGGAGCGGAGCCGCCTCTGGCTAGGGCGACTAGATGCCCAGGGTGACCTTGCCGACGTTCGCCCGATCGCCGGTTCTGATGCCAGCTCAGCCCTGGGGATTTCGGTGTTTCAACCCCTATGGGCGGGCAAGGATCTGGTGGTGGCCAACGACCGCAACGGTTGGTGGAACCTGGAGGTTCTGGGGGACGCCGAGCACCTGGCCAGCGGCGCCGATCCCCACTGGCAACCCCTGCTGCCCCTGGAGGCCGAATTCGGGGTGCCCCAGTGGGTCCATGGGCTGCGCACCAGTGCCTGGGACGGCCAGCAATTGGTCGCCGCGGCCTGCCGCCAGGGCCTGTGGGAAGTGGGCCAGGTGCCCCTGGGGCCCGATGTGTCCCCGGGTCAGGGCCACGGGCCCGAAGTCCCTGCGGTCTGGCAGCCCCTGACCCTCCCCTTGGATGACGTGGCGGGCCTCTGCGCCGAGAACGGCACCCTGGTGGCCATCGCCAGCGGTCCCACCGCGACGGCCGGGCTTCTGGAGGTGAACCTCAACGACCGGAGCTGGATCCATACCCCGGCAGCGTCCGTCGTCGGTCCCCGTGGGGACCAGCAACCGCCGGAAGCGCTCTGGTTTGAGGGAGCTTCCGGCCGGCCCACCCACGCCTGGTTCCACCCACCCGAGGGGGGCCGTCACCCGGGAGCGCCCCTGCTGGTGAAGGGGCACAGCGGACCCACCGGCATGGCCCGCACCGGGCTTAGTACGGCGATTCAGTTCTGGACCAGTCGGGGTTGGGGCGTTCTGGATGTCAATTACGGCGGCTCTACGGGCTTCGGCCGCGCCTATCGGCAGCGACTCGATCGTCAGTGGGGCGTGGTGGATGTAGAAGACCTCTTCGCTGCGGCCCAGGCCGTGCTGGCCCAGGGCTGGGCTGATCCGCAGCGGGTGGCTACAGAAGGGGGCAGTGCCGCGGGCTTCACCGTGCTGTCAGCGCTTTGCCAAACGGACACCTTCAAGGCGGGGGCGTGTCGCTACCCCGTCACCGACCTGGCCGATCTGGTGAAGGTTGGCCACCGCTTCGAGGCCCACTACCTCGATGGGCTGGTGGGCCCCTGGCCCCAAGCGCAGGATCTCTATGCGGCCCGGTCGCCCCTCAACCAGGTGGAGCGGCTCCACACGCCCCTGATTCTTTTTCACGGCCTGCAAGATGAGGTGGTGCCCGCATCCCAGAGCGAACGACTGGCCCTGGAACTGGCGCGGCGGGGGGTGCCTGTCGAACTGCATCTCTTTGCCGAAGAAGGCCATGGCTTTCGCGCCAACGCCGTGCAGGTGCAGGTGCTGGAGGCGACGGAGGCCTTCTTCCGCCGCCACCTGAAACTTTGATATCCCTCCTGGAACGGCCCGAAACCGGCCCGGTCCTCGCGGGCCTGACATGGCAGCTGTTGCCCCTGGCACTGCTGGCCGCCCTGCTGGTGGTGGGCCGCTGGATCGGCAAGGCCATCCAGATGAAGCGCCTGGGCCTGCCCGAGTCCCTGTTGGCCGGGGGCCTCGGGCTGCTCCTGGCCCCGGGCGGCCCCCTGCCGCTGCTGCCGCCGGCGGTGGTCTCCTTCTGGGCCGATCTACCCCTGGCCCTGTTGACCCTTGTCTTCGGCTCTTTGCTGGTGGCCAAACCCCTGCCCAAGTTCGGGTCCCTCTGGCGACCGCTGCGGGCCCAGATCCTGCTGGCCCTGATCATGGCCTTCGGCCAGTTCCTGGTGGGGGCGCTGGTGGTGGGGCTGGTGCTGCAACCGTGGCTGGGGGTGAGTCCGGTGATGGCCTGTCTGATCGAGGTGGCCTTCGAAGGGGGCCATGGCTCGGCGGCAGCCATGGGGCCCACCTATGAGCGTCTCGGGCTGGAGGGGGGCCAGGACCTGGGCCTGGCCATGGCGACGGTGGGTCTTTTGACAGCCAGCCTGGTGGGAGGGCTCCTGGTGGTGTGGGGTCGCGGGCGCGGCTGGCTGGCGACCCCATCCCCTGGTGAAGCCCAGCAGGTGGAAACACTGACGGTGCTGGGCGCCCTGGACAACCCGGGCGCAAGTCCTGACAAAAGCGCGCCCGCTCCTGATAGCGCACCCGCCTCCCCGGCACCCGCCTTGGCCGCCGAGCCTGGGCCCCAGGCGGCCGTCGCCCGCTGGCTGGTCAATCTGGGCCTGGCGGGGGTGGCCGTGGCCCTGGGCTGGGGGGCCCAGCTACTGCTTGGACTGGCGGCCAATCGCCTGGGGGGAGGCGTGGCCGTTGTGGTGAGCGTCCTGCCGGTGTTTCCTCTGGCCCTGCTCGCTTCCCTGCTGGTGCGCTGGGTGCTCGAACGGTGGAACCTGACGGCCTGGGCCTCGGCACCGGTGCAACAACGCGTCGGCACCTTGGCGGCCGATCTGCTGATCGTGGCCGCCACCGCATCCCTGGACCTGGGCCTCCTGGCCCGGGGCTGGCAGCCGCTGCTGGCCCTGTCAATAGCGGGGCTGGCCTGGAATCTGGGGGTGGTGGTCCTGTTGGCGCACCGCCTGATGCCGACGCCCTGGTTTGAACGCAGCCTGGTGGAATTTGGCCAGGCGACCGGGGTGCTGGCCAGTGGCCTGCTGCTGTTGCAGATGGCCGAAGCGGAGGGCCGAACCGAGGTGCTGACGCCGTTTTCGATCAAACAATTGCTACTGCAGCCCCTGCTGGCGGGCGGCCTGATCACAGTGGCGGCACCCCTGGCGGTGGACAGCTGGGGACTGCCGGTCTGGGGGGGCCTTTGCTTAGCGGTAGTGGTTGGGGCCGGGGGCCTGGGATTATGGCTGGCCAGGTCCGAAACCTGAGGCCAGGGACCCCTTAGCGCACCATGGCGGGCACATTGCCGCCATCGACCGTAAGCACGGCGCCGGTGGTGCGTTCCATGCGGGCCAGGGCGACAAAGGCAGCGGCCACATCGGCAGCCCGCACCTCGGCACCGAGCAAGTTGCCGCCCATATAGGCGGCCTCGCTGATGCCACGGGCGGCGGCCCGATCCCTAATCATGGCGTCATCCAGGAGGCCAGAGCGGATGCGATCGGCATTAATAGCGTTAACGCGCACACCGGCATCGCCGCCCTCAAGGGCGTATTGGCGCATGAGGGCAAGCAGGGCGGCCTTGCTGGTGCCATAGGCGCCGAAGTTGGCACCGGGGTTGAGGGCCTGCTTACTGACGTTGAAGAGCAGCTGGCCGCCCAGCCGGCCGCTGGGCGCGGTTTGGCCGTTGGTAACACCAGAAGACCGGTCCTGGGCTCGGAACACAGCCATCGCCGCCTGGGCGACGGACTGGTGGGAGAAGAAATTGAGCTCGAAGCTGGTGCGCAGCACCGCGTCGGGCAGATCGGCCATGGCGCCGGTCCAGGCGGCGCCGGCATTGCTGACGATGATGTCAACGCCACCGAAATGGGCACAGCAACGATCGAAGGCGACACGCACCGCAGCGGAGTCGGTGACATCGCAGCGCAAGGCCAGGGCGCGCGGGCCGCAGGCGGCGGCCACGGCGGCGGCCCGCTCGCCATCGAGGTCGATCACGGCCAGGTCGGCGCCGGCGGCAGCAAAGGCCCGAGCCGTGGCTTCGCCGATGGCCCCACCACCGCCGGTGACCAGCACCACCTGACGGGCCAGGGGTTTCTCGGCGGCCTTACCGAGCTTGGCCTGCTCCAGGCTCCAGTACTCCATATCAAACGTGTCGTCCTCATTGACGGGCTGGAAGCGGCCGATGCTCTCGGCCGCCAGCAGGGTGGTGGCCCAAGCTTCAGCGATGTCGGCGGTGACCGCGGCATCGGCGGCGGAGCGGCCCACACCGATCAGGCCATGGCCAGGCAGGGCCAGCAGGCGCGGCAGGGGATCAAGGGGGGTTTTGCCGCCGCCGACGCGCTGGTTCTGGCGGGTGAAATAGGCCCTGTAGTTGGCCAGATAAGTTGCCAGTGCAGCCTCCACCTGGGTTCCCCAAGCGACCAGGGCCCCGGGATCAACGGCGGCCCGGTCGGCAGCGGCGGGGGGAGGGGGCAGCACCAGAGGCCAGGCCTTGGTGCGGATGACATGGTCCGGGGTGGCCACGCCCCGACTGGCCCAGTCCGGCAAACGGGCGTCATCCACGACGGAGCGGGTTAGGGGGGTGTCGCGCAGCGCCAAAATCCAATGGGCGGGACAACCAACGATGACGGCGGCCCGGCCCAGGGCCCCCCGCAGAATTGGCAGCAACGCCGCCGCAGGCGCCTGGGGCTCCGGCAGGACCACCGGCTGGAGCGTGTGCTGACCCTGGCCAAGACGTTCTTCGGCCCTCCGCACCAGCTCGATCATGCGGCTATAGCTCTGCTCGGCGGTGGCACCAAACGAAAAAAGACCGTGCTGCAGCAGCACCATGCCCTCCAGCTCAGGGCCCCCCTGGGCGAGGCGCTGGGCCTCGGCGGCTTCCCAGGCAGCGGCGCAGGCCTTGGCAAGGGCAAAACCAGGCATCACGTAGGGCACCAGGGCGACCCGCTCGCCAAACACCTCACGGCACACCTGGGCCGCATCGCTCTGGTCGGCGAGGGCCAGCAGGGCGGTGGAGTGGGTGTGATCGACAAAGGTATGGGGCAGGAAGGCATGCAACAGGGCCTCCACCGAGGGGTTAGGGGCTGCCGGATCGATCAGGTTCTGGCGTTGGGCAGCCACCATCGCCTCATCACTGAGAGCATCAAGGGCCCGCAGGGCGCGCAGGGGTTCAAGACGAACCGCCGGATGCCCCTGGGGCTCAATGGTGCCCAGGTCCCAGCCACTGCCCTTGACGCAGAGCACGGAGATCGGCTCGCCGAGCAGGCCCACAACGGTTGTCTTAACGGAAGTATTGCCACCGCCATGGAGCACCAGCTGGGGATCCGCCCCGAGCAGACGGGCGCTGTAGGTACGCAGGGCCAGATCGACACCCACTCCCTGGGCCCCATAGCTGGCGATCGCCTCCTGGGCGTCGCTATCCGACCAGCGGTTTTGGACGGGCATGGTGGGGAAGCTGCTGGTGCAAGAGGCTAGGGGGCAGGGGGGCTGGCATCTCCCTGGGCCACCACCCACCGCAAGGGCTCGATTAGCGTTGATTGGGGCTCTTACAGTTCGCTGAGGTGGCACAGGGCCTATGCATTTGGCTACTGCAGGGTGCATGGGCCAACCGAGCAGGCGCAGGGTCGGCAAGCCAACGCAAAAAACAGGGTTTAGGAAAGGAAGAAGTCTGTTTAATCTGAGAGCGGAGTCCTTATCTCCTACCGGCCAAAAGTCCCCAGATTCTTCACACCGTTCCATGGCGCTGCGCACGCTGCTATTTCTGCTCACCAACCTGGCGGTGATGCTCACGATCTCGTTGATCTTGAGTGTGCTCACCGGCATTGGCTTACTCCCTCCGGATCTGCCCTTATTGCCGCTGCTGATCGGTTCATTTTTCTGGGGCGTGGTGGGGGCTTGGATCTCCCTGCAGTTTTCCGCCGAATCGGCCAAGCGGATGATGGGCATCCAGCTGGTCGGCCAAGGCGGAGGCTCCACCGAACGCTGGCTCAACGACACGGTGGCGGGGCTGGCCCAGCGGGCCGGCGTGCCGATGCCCGAGGTGGGTATCTATGAATCTCCCGAGTGGAACGCCTTCGCCACCGGCCCCTCACCCGGTCGGGCGTTGGTGGCGGTGTCCACCGGCATCCTGCAGGGCATGCCCCAGCCAGAACTGGAAGCGGTGTTGGCCCATGAAATGACCCATGTCAGCAATGGTGACATGGTGACGATGACCCTGCTGCAGGGGGTGATCAACGCCTTCGTGATGTTCCTGTCGCGGGCGGTGGTCTATCTGCTGCCCAATCGCTCTGACCAGGACGGGCGTCAATACGGACCACCCCCAACGATGCTGCTGGTGTGGCCGCTGGAACTTCTATTGGGAGTGTTGGGTTCCCTGGTGACGGCTTGGTTCTCCAGACACCGGGAATACCGGGCCGATGCCGGAGCCGCCCGCCTGACGGACTCCGAAACAATGGCCAGTGCCCTGGCCCGGCTCGGCAACATGGAAAATCTTCAAGATCCCCGCGACGAACCCGCCCTGGCGACCCTGAAAATCAACGAGCCGCCAGGGTTCCTGAGGCTGTTCGCCAGCCACCCACCGATCGAAAACCGTATCCGGGCCCTGCGCCAGATCACCCCCAAATCAACCTTTTTCTGATGCCCATCCCCCCTCCCCTCTACTGCCCCATCTTTTGGGCTCTGGTGGCGGGGGGGGGGGCTGGAAGGATTGTTCTTACAACGATGTCGTCATCAGCCTGCATCGATCAACAACGGCCCCAAGGGCTGCAGATCGACTGGAAAGATGGGCTTTACATGGTGTATTCGGAAACCGCCGCCCTCAGACCGGACGATCCACCCCTGTTACGAGACAACCTGGGTGGCCTCTGGGGCCGAGAACTGTTGTTGCAAGGAAATAGCCTTTCTGGTCAAACAACGCAATGGCAACCGCATTCTAATTCCCCTGCGCCACCCCATGCAGGGAGAAGTGGGGCACTGCCGCTATTAAGCGCTAACAGCTAGTGATTTTAGTTGGCTAGAGAAGATAAATAATCCCGAATAGAACAACCCAGATGCCATCAACAAAATGCCAGTACAACTCAGCAGCTTCGAGGCCGAAATGGGATTCACTGTTGATCGAACCACCAGCCCTGGCCTGCCACCAGACAATCAAAATCATCATGACCCCAAGGGTCACATGCAGGCCGTGAAATCCAGTTAATACATAGAAGGTACTGGCAAAGAGATTGGATGTGAGTCCAAAGGGCAACTTGAAGTATTCCAGCATCTGGCTCGCCAAAAATGCTGCCCCCAGAGCGGCGGTGATCAATAACCACAGGCGGCAGCCAAAACCTTCGCCCTGGCGCAGTTGGCTGGCCGCCCGGTGGAAGGTGAAGCTACTGATGACTAACAGGGCCGTGTTGATGGTGGGCAACAAGAGCTCGAGGTCATAAACACCGCCGGAGGGCAGGGGATTGACGGCCCGAAAGGTGAGATAGGCAGCAAACAACCCGGCAAAGGTCATGCCGTCGCCGACGAGAAATAGAACCAAACCGAACATCCGGAAATCGCCGTGATGCTCTTCGTGATCACCCGATAGATGATGGTCGCTGGAGGGGTGCAGCTCGGGGGTGGAGTCGGTCGCCGAGGTTGTGGCCGGGGCTGTCGATGCGGTGGTGCTGCTAGAAGCAGAAGAAAGACTGGTCATGGGTTTGTCTCCACAAGTCCATAGCCGTAGGGATGTTCCACATGGGGGGCCTGTCCTTTCCAATTCTCTACCGGCGGCGGTGAGCTGGTGAGCCACTCCGGCGTCAAAGCACGCCAAGGATTGTCACCAGCCACCCGGCCATGCCAGGCGCTGTGGAAGACGTTGATGAGAAACGGCAAGGTGCTGAGTGCCATCAGCAGGGCCCCCACACTGCTGATTTGGTTCATCAGGGTGAACTGCGGGTCATACTCGGAAACGCGACGGGGCATGCCATTCATACCCAACCAATGCTGGGGCCCAAAGCAAAGATTGAAGCCGACAAATGTGAACACAAAGTGGATTATGCCCAAAGGTTCGTTCAGCATCCGACCCGTTATTTTGGGATACCAGTGGTAGATTGAGCTGAAGATGATGAAGACAGTTCCACCGTAAACAATGTAATGGAAATGGGCAACGACAAAATAGGTGTCATGCACATGAATATCGAATGGCACCTGGGCTAGTGCCACACCGGTGATGCCACCGAGAACAAAGTTAACGATGAAAGCACAGGCAAACAGCATGGAGCTGTTCAGGGCAATCTTGCCCCCCCAGAGGGTGGCCAACCAATTAAAAAATTTGATACCGGTGGGAACGGCAATGAAGGAAGTGGCGATCGTGAAAAAGAGGCGCATCCAGGGCGGCGTGCCACTGGTGAACATGTGATGGGCCCAGACAATAAGACCCAGAAACACAATGGCCAAGATCGAATACACCATGGTGGTGTAGCCAAACAAGGGCTTGCGGGCATGGACTGGCAGAATCTCACTCACCAAGCCAAAGGCTGGCAGAACCATGATATAGACAGCCGGATGGGAGTAAAACCAGAAAAGGTGTTGATAAACGACCGCATTACCGCCGATGGCCGGATTAAAAAATCCCGTATGGGCCACAATATCGAAGGCCAACATCACCAGGGTTCCGGCCAGAACGGGGGTGGAAAGCACCACCAAAATACTGGTACCCAACATGGCCCAGCAATACATCGGTAATTGCATCATCTTCAAACCGGGCCGCCGCAATTTCAAGATCGTCACAATGAAATTGATGCCCCCCAGGATCGAACTGCCGCCCAATAGCAAGACACTGAAGATCCAGATCAACTGACCTAATGCCGGTGTCCTCAGGCTTAGGGGGGGATAGGCGGTCCAACCGGACTGGGAAGCCCCACCGATGAAAAAGCTGGCGATCAAGAGAAGCCCAGCGGGGGGAATCATCCAGAACGCGACGGCATTGAGCCGGGGGAACGCCATGTCTCGGGCGCCGACATAAAAAGGAATCAGATAATTACCAAAGGCACCATTGACCACGGGGACGATCCAGAGAAAAATCATGATCGTGCCATGCATCGTCAAGACTTCGTTATAGACTTCACGGCTCAAATAATCGGAAATGGGGGTGGCCAATTCCGTGCGGATCATGCCCGCCAAGGCCCCACCGACCAAATAGAACAAAAATCCAGTAACCAGATACTGAATTCCGACGACCTTGTGATCGAGGCTGAAACTCAGATAACGCAGCCAACTGCCATGGTTGGGAATCAGGGAAACGGGCAGTTCTGAAGTGGATTCCATGGCCGAATGGTTGGTGGTTTAGGCGACAGGGGGGGTGTTTTTCGTGAGCCACTGATCAAAGGCCCCGCGGTCGTGGACCACCACGGAAGTGCGCATCCCCCCGTGATACGGACCGCAGAGCTCGGCGCAGATAATCGGATAGGTGCCAGGCCGATTGGCGGTGAAGGTAAGAACCGTAGGCTGTCCGGGAATGATGTCCTGCTTAATGCGGAACTGGGGCACCCAAAAGGCATGGATGACATCGTTGGCCTTCATCCGTAACTCCACCCGCTCGCCTTCGGGGACATGGAGTTCACCTGTGGTGATATTGCCCTCGGGATAGTGAAAAATGAAGGCGAACTGGAGGGCGGTGACATCCACCGTCAAATCAGCAGTTTCGCCGGAGATCGTGCTGATGCCACCCCAGACGCGATCGTCGGAGCCCGGATCGCTCGCGGGCATAGCATGCATAACACTGTGGTCAGCTAGGGGTGCCATGCCTCCCATCCGCTCATAGATGTTGTAGCTATAAAGGCCCACAAACAGGACCACCACGGCGGGAATGGCGGTCCAGACAATTTCTAAGGGCAGATTGCCTTCGATTGCCGCTCCATCGCCAAAATCCTCGGGTTGGCGGCGAAAACGCACCAAGCTGTAGACCAACAATCCGCAGATTCCCAGGAACAGCATCGTGCCGATGCTGAACAGAACCCGAAACAGTTCGTCATAAACGGGGGCATTGATACTGGCTTGTACCGGCAACATGTCGACCCTTTGGCCCACCGCCAGACCCACCAAGATGAGCCCAACGGAGACCAAAACGGTGATCACCGAGGCGCGCAAGGTCAAGATTGTAAGCCAATCCAGCACTTACCCTATGCAGAAGGGAACCCGACCGCTGGGCTGGGCGCAAATTATGTGGGAAAGCAGATCGGAAGGGAGTCCTCCAAGGCCAACTCAGCCGCCTGCGGCAAAGGTGAATAACAGGACGACCGAGAGGACCATGCCCGGCAAGAGCAAAAGCACCAACTGGCCCAAGTCGTGAAGAGTCATGGCCGGAGGGCAGGGGACACCAAGAGTAATCAAAGCGCCGTCCTGAGAATAGATGTTGATTTCTTGGCCCAAGGGGACCGAACCTTCCTTAGCTGGGGGGGTTCCCCAGCCGATCTCCGCCATGGAGCGCCCGCAGCCCTACCAGTTCCGTTGCACCCTCACCTTTGGGGACATCTACGCCCAGATCATCGTCTGGCTGCTGGTGATTTTCGTCAGCCTGGCGGCCGGTCTGGCCCTGATGGGGGCCAACAACCCCATTTTTGCCCTGGTGGTGGTGGGCATGATTTTCGTGTTGTCGCTGCCCTTCCTGCTCTTCGCCTTCATCACCACCCTGCTCAACCACATCGCCCTGGACCCCGCCCCCAACCAGGAACAGCCCTCCTGAGGTCTGGCCTCTCCCCTCGGCCTTGGGACGCGCCGACCTTTTCGCTGCAGAAGGGTCCATGCCATGGCTTCTCTCGGCACGCTACCGGTAACGTGCCGTTGGGGTTGGGTCAAGGAATGACCCCTAAGAGAACCAGAAACAAACGCCAAAGGCCAAGCTTTCGATTGCCAACCAGGGGATCAGACCGGACACGCCCAATCCCTTGCTGCCCCCTTAGGCAGCAGGCGAACAGAGATCCTGACGACATCGGAGATGCCTATTAGCAAGGGATTCTCCCCGCAGCCGCGAGGCCATTTTTAGCCCTGCACCCTTGGGCGCAAAGTCCAATCCCTGATTGGGCAACAACGCTTACCGTAAAAAATCCTCACCGGGGCTACCCCCCTAAAAAGGGGGGTGTTTGCGGCCAGCCTGTTTTCGAGAGGTTTTTTGTGGCAAAAGTGTCAAGGTTGGCCAATTTTCCTCCCCATGGGCCGCTTGTTTGCCGAAAGTTTTGCAAAGAATTTGAGCTGCGTCGGTACGCTTGGCCTTGGTGCAAGCGCCCTCTTGGCCGTTGTCGCCCTGAGCCCATTAGCAGCCTTGGCCTTGCCAGTAGGCCCATTGAATAAGGCGAATGATGATTCAGCGCCTCAACTTTCCTATCAAGAATCACGCATTGGTGTCAGCTACAAATACAAATCCATCAAAACCACTTCCTTTAGTGATTCTGGTGTCTTGGAGCGGCCTGCCTTGACCGTGCCGGTTCAGTAACTCCACGATCACCGCACCGCCAGCGACGGGGCCCAGGATGGGGGCCAGCCCCGACACCCCTCCATGCGCGCCATCGTCGCCACCCGCGCCCTGCCCAGCAGCGACCCCCTTGCCTTTGAACCACGGGAGCTGCCCGATCCCAGCCCAGGCGACCAGGACCTGCTGATCCGCGTTGAGGCAGTGGCGGTGAACCCGGTGGACGCCAAGGTGCGGGCCTCCCTGCCCCATGAGCCAGGTACCCCCAGGATTCTGGGCTGGGATGGGGCCGGGGTGGTGGAGGCGGTGGGTGGGGCGGTCCGTGATTTTTCCCCGGGTGACGCGGTCTTTTTTGCCGGTGACATCACCCGTCCCGGCTGTTACGCCGAAAAGGTGCTGGTGGATGGACGTCTGTGTGGCCCCAAACCCGCCATTCTTTCATTTGCTGAAGCGGCCGCCCTGCCCCTCACGTCCCTCACCGCCTGGGAGGCCCTGTTTGAGCGCATCGGCCTTGACAGCGAAGGCGCGGATGCCGGTCGCAGTCTGTTGATTCTCGGTGGTGCCGGCGGCGTCGGCTCGATTGCCATCCAGCTGGCCCGCCGCGCCGGCCTGGAGGTTATCGCCACGGCCTCGCGGCCGGAGAGCCGGGCCTGGTGCCTTGACCTGGGCGCCAGCCACGTGGTCGACCACCACCAACCCCTGGCGCCCCAATTGGCGGCCCTGGGCTACGGCGAAGTGGACGCCATCGCCAATTTCAGCGACACCGACGCCTACTGGAACGTGATGGCGGAGTTGATCAAACCCCAGGGGGCGATCGTATGCATCGTGGGCAACCGCAGCCCCCTCGATCTCAACGTGCTCAAGAGCAAAAGTGTGCGCTTGGCCTGGGAGTTCATGTTCACCCGACCCCAATACCGCACCGCCGACATGGCCCAGCAAGGGGTAATCCTGGGCATCATCAGCAAGTTGGTGGACAGTGGCGGCCTGCGCAGCACCTGCCACGACCGCCTCAGCCCCATCAACGCCGACACCCTTGGCCAGGCCCATGGCCGGCTGGAAAGCGGCCAGGCTATCGGCAAGCTGGTGCTGGTGGGGTGGCTTGCATGAGTAAAAATACAACCATTGCCGATTCCATCACCTAATAATTCTGCCGACATATGGCAATTAAAAGAATGCGTTAATAATTCTTAGTTTTGCTGTAAATAACTGCAATGAAAGGGTTTTAACTGAGAAAGGAAATCCCCAAATGCTTCCGGAGGCCGCTCCAAGGTCGGGTGCAACATGAAATGAATAGGATTAAAAGAGACCCACCCATCCGAGGCTTAATGGACATTCGTGTCAGTCAATTTGTCGCCATCATGAAAAACTCAACGGTGAAGCTATTAACAGGTTTGCTATGCGTGGCTGCCTGGATGCTGATGCCATTACCTGCGATGGCCATGGCCAACAATCATGCAATGAACCCCCAGGTCATCGCAACCATGGGCCAGAAAATGGATGCGAAAACCAAGGAGGCAGAGGGCAAAGCACAATCGGCCTACGGTGAAATAACCGGCAAGCCTGGCGAGCAAATCAAAGGCAAAGTCAAGCAGGTTCAGGGGTCGGCCATGGGAGCCAAGGAAGACATCAAGAAAGGGACCAAATCCATGGCCAATAAAGTATCTGATGCCGCCGGAAATCTGGCCGACAAACTTAGCTGAGCTTCTGTATCAGGGTCCTGAGGTGGGCCCTCGAAGTCACCTTCGGCGCAAAGCAACGTCGTTGATTGGCCTTAATCACCATTCCGGTAAAAATCATGCTTGAATCCCTTGCCATTGTCCTAGTCGTTCTCTGGGTTCTTGGGTTGGTCACCTCCTACACAATGGGAGGACTGATTCATATCCTGCTGGTTATTGCTGTCATTTCTATCTTACTAAGATTGATTAGTGGTCGGCGGGTCTAAGGTCCTCAAACAACCCCTTTAGTCCAGCTTCACTCGCCGCTGAGGCCCCCCGCTCTGTGATCAGGGCTGTGACCAGCCGGGCCGGGGTGACATCAAAGGCGGGGTTGAAGCCGGCGCTGCCATCGGGGCTCAACTGCACACTGGCCAGGCCGCCCGCAGCGAGGTCGTTAGCTTCGCCGTCGCGGCGACCTTGGATATGGGTCACCTCCCTTTCGGAGCGGGCCTCGATCGGGATTTCGGCCACGCCATCATCCAGGTTCCAGTCGATGGTTGAACTGGGCAGGGCCACATAGAAGGGCACGCCATTGTCGTGGGCGGCCAAGGCCTTGAGATAGGTGCCGATCTTGTTGCAGACATCGCCGCTGCGGGTGGTGCGGTCGGTGCCGACGATCACCGCATCCACCTCGCCGTGTTGCATCAGGTGGCCGCCGGCGTTATCGACGATGACGGTGTGGGGAACGCCCTCCCGACCCAATTCAAAGGCGGTGAGGCTGGCCCCCTGGTTGCGGGGTCGGGTCTCATCCACCCAGACATGGATGGCCATGCCGGAGCGGTGCGCCTTGTAGATCGGCGCCAGGGCCGTACCCCAGTCCACCGTCGCCAACCAGCCGGCATTGCAGTGGGTCAACACATTCAAGGGGCGATTCTGCCGCTGGGCCGGCCGCGCCGCCGCCAGCTCCTGGAACAGGCGCAGACCGTGGTCGCCGATGGCCTCGCACATGGCCACGTCCTCCTCGGCGATGGCACCAGCTTCCACCTGGGCAGCCTCGGCCCGTTCCGCCTGCGGCAGGGGGGCCACCCGCTCCCGCACCCGATCCAGGGCCCAGCGCAGATTCACGGCCGTGGGCCGGGTGGCATTGAGTCGCTCGAAGGCCGCCGCCAGGGCCGCATCGGCTGAGTCCTGCTGCAGGGCCAACATCAAGCCGTAGGCCCCCGCCACGCCGATCAACGGCGCCCCCCGCACCACCATCGTGCTGATCGCCTCGGCCGCCTGCTCCATGGTGGCCAGGGATCGGGTTTCAAAGCGATGGGGTAAGAGGGTTTGGTCAATGACTCCGACCGACCGCCCCCCGTCCTCCAGCCAGATCGTCCGCCAGGCCTTGCCGTCAATGTTCATGGTCGCGGGCGGGCGCCCAAAGGGAAACTCTGGCCTGAAGAGTATCCGCCCCAAGATGGCCTTGGCTCCTCGTACCCCAAAGCCCATGGCCGTCCCCTCGCCTGAACCCATCGATGTGGTGGTCGTCGGCGCCGGCCTCTCGGGGCTGGTGGCGGCCCAGCGGCTGCGGGACCAGGGCCTGCAGGTGCGGGTGCTTGAGGCCCGGGACCGGGTCGGTGGTCGCCTTGTGACAGCCATGACTCCCTCCGGTGCCACGGTGGATCTGGGGGGGCAGTGGGGCGGCGCCAGCCACCACCGCTTGGCCGCCTTGGTGCAGGAGCTGGGCCTGGTCACCTTCCCAAGCCATTACGACGGCCTCGGCCTCTTTCACTGGCACGGAAAGGCCTGCAGAGCCCCCATCGCCAGCGACCTGCGCCAAAGCTTCCTGTTTTTCGAGCCAGAGGCCCTGCCCCTGGAGCGGGTCGCCATCGACGCCGCCCGCCGCCTTAAGCAGGAGTTCGATGGCTTGGTGGCGCAGATCCCACCACTGGCCCCCTGGACCATGGAGGGCGCCGAACGGCTCGACCACCAGACGATCGCCAGCTGGATGGAGGCCCGCAGTGACGACCCCATCGCCCAGCTGCCCCTGCGCTGGTTGGCCCTGGTGGGGGGATCGGGGGGCTTTGGGCCGGCGGAAAGCTCGATCCTGCACCTGGCCTGGACCCAGGCCGTGGCACCCCAGGACGAAAACCCGGAAAGTTGGTTGATCCACGGCGGCATGGGCCAGGTGCCCCAACGCCTGGCCCAATACCTGGGCGAATCGATCGTGCAAAAGCGCAATCCCGTCGTTGCCATCAGCCAGGACGCCAGCGCAGTGTGGGTACATGGGGCCGATGGCCGCAGCCATCAGGCGGCCGTGGCCATCGTGGCCATTCCGCCCCCGCTGCGCAGCGGCATTCGCTTCGAACCGGACCTGCCCCCGACGCAGCGCGCCCTGCTGCAGCGCTCGCCGATGGGCTGCATGGTCAAGTGGCTGGCCGTTTACGCCAGACCCTTCTGGCGCGAACGGGGCCAGAACGGCCTGGCCCTAGGTGATCTGCCCTGTCTTGATTTGGTTGCCGACAGTTCGCCCCCATCCGGCTCCCCGGCGATCCTGGCAGGCTTCGTAGCTGGCCCTCGGGCCATCCGCCTGGGCCAGCTGGCCCCCGCCCAAAGACGGGCCGCCGTCCTGGCGGACCTGGAGGCCTGCTGGGGCCCGGAGGCGGCCCGGCCCCTCGATTTGATCGAACAGGACTGGACCCAGGAAACCTGGAGCACCGGCGCCTTTACCACCTACCTGAGCCCAGGGGCCTGGACTGCCTTTGGCCCATCCTGGCGCCAAGGCCACGGCCGGGTGCTCTGGGCTGGCACCGAAATGGCGACCCTCTGGCCCGGCTACGGCGAGGGGGCCATCCTGGCGGGCGAAGAGGCGGCCGATCAGGCCCTGGCCTTGGTGGGCTGAAAAAGCACTGGCCCCCTAAGGCTCCCTTGGTGGCCCCAATAGGCCACCCGAGATGGCCGCCCACTCGGGGCGGAACTGAAGTCAATCCGTCTTCTCCCGAGTCTCAATGCGGCCCGAAGACCCATTCTTGCGTCCCTCCGCGCCGATCGGCAAGCGGTCTGGCGACCCGCTGGCGAAACGGCGCCTGGCCAGGATGGCCAGCAACACACCGGCCCCCACAAGGCCCAGGGTGGCCAGCAGCGACGGCCATGGCGACCATTTTGCGGAAGATATGGCCCCAGCCGCTGGTGACCTAAGTGAAGATGCATCCGGGGCCTGGACCCCAGGGGGAACGCCCCCGGGGGGGGTGGCCCCGGGGGGCATCATTTCCGCAGGCCCAGCTCCTGGAGGGACCATCCCGGGGGGAACGGCACCAGGGGGAGACATCATTCCCCCTGGCATGGGGCTTTGGGATCCGCCAAGGGAGCCAGGGCCAGGGGGCATCGGCATGCCATTGGGCCCCTGCCTGAGACGTTGTTGGGGCCCTGCACCTGGTCCCCCCCCAGCCGGGATCCTCCGCCCGCCCATCCGCCTCGGATCCATCCCGGAAGCTCCCGGGCCCTGGGGCGCCATGCCTGGCAAAAAGGGATTGATCCCAGCCCCTGGTCCCATCGGTGCAAAGGGATCCACGAGCCCATTGGGGCGGTTGGGGCCACCAGCAGGACGGCCAGCCCCTCCCGGAGGGCCGCCCGGCCGGGGGGCAAGGGGGCTGGAAGGGGGTTTGGCTGAAGCCGACCTGGGGGTCGTGGAGCCCTCGGGCTGCCAAAGAATCAACGGTTCGACCGATACCTGGGGGGCCAAGCCAGCCGGGGCCGATCGGGCCGGGGGCGCCGGGGCCAGCAAGCCTTTGATGGGCCCCACCGCTGGCTGGGACAAAGTAGTGGCCGGGGCGGGACCTGGGGCCATAACCGCCGGAGGCCCCTTGGAGGCCAGGGGCTGGCTGGGCAGTCCACCAGAGCCTGTGGCCGGTGGAGTCGGCGTCTGGGCCAGGACAGGTGCAGCCAGCAAGGCCATCACCGCCGCAGCCCCAAGGGTGATCGGCTGGTTTTGGCCCATGGTTGCACTGCCGCTTTGCCGGTAGAACCTAGCCACCAAAGCCGAAAAGAACACAACACAGACAGTCCCATGGGGAGGCCGGGCCTCCCCATGGCCAACTCAGGCGTGCTCCCGCAGGAAGCCGATGGCCCCAACCAGCTCAGCGGCGAAATGGTCGATTTCCGCCTCCGTGGTCGTGAAGGCCAGACTGGCCCGGGCCGAGCCACTGAGGCCGTAATGGCGATGCAACGGTTGTGTGCAATGGTGGCCGCTGCGGATGCAGATCCCCGCCGAATCCAGCAGGGAGGCCAGGTCGTTCGCATGCAGCCCCTCCACCGCAAAGGCAGCCAGGGCGCCACGATCAGGCTGTTGTTCGGGGGTGGGTCCAAGGATTCTCAACCCTTCGATGGCTTGAAGCCTCATAAACAGTCGCTGGGTTAGGTGCTTCTCCCAGGCATGGATCCGGTCCATGCCGAGGACTGAGAGATAGTCCAGGGCGGCCCCCATGCCGATAGCCTCGCCGATAGCTGGGGTGCCGGCCTCGAACTTGTGGGGTAATTCGGCCCAAGTGCAGCGATCCAGAAAGACGTCCTGAATCATCTCGCCACCGCCCAGAAAGGGGGGCATCGCCTCCAGCAGGGCCTCCCGGGCCCAGAGGAACCCCATCCCCGTTGGACCGCAGAGCTTATGGGACGAACCCACCAAGAAATCACAGTCGAGCTGGGCCACCGAAAGGCTCTGGTGGGGCAGGCTCTGGCAGGCGTCCACCAAAATCAAGGCACCCGCGCTGTGGGCCAGTTCGGCAAGACGGGCCACCGGATTGCAAGCCCCGAGGGTATTGCTGACATGCACCACGCTCACCAAGCGGGTGCGCTCGTTCAGCTTGCTGATCCAATCGTCGACATCCAGCTCGCCACTCTCGGTGACTCCGGCATGGCGAAGTACGCAGCCGGTGCGCTGGGCCAGCAACTGCCATGGCACGAGATTGCTGTGGTGCTCCATTAACGTAAGCAACACCTCATCGCCATGCCGGAGGAAGGAATCCCCCCAGCTGCGTGCCACCAGATTGATCGCCTCACTGGCGTTGCGGGTATAAACAATCTCGCGGGAGCTGGCGGCACCGATGAAACGGGCGACCGTCTCCCGGGCCCCCTCAAAGGCCTCGGTGGCCCTGACACTCAATTGGTGGGCCCCCCGGTGCACGTTGGCGTTGTCATGGCCGTAATAGTGGTTGATGGCCTCAAGCACTTGATGCGGCTTCTGGCTGGTGGCGGCGTAATCGAGATAGACCAAGGGCTCGCCAAGACAGGCAATTTGATCCAACAGGGGAAAATCAGGCCGTGTCAGCACCGCCAGGTCTTCAACGGTGGGCACCGAATTGCCTGGATCAATCCCAAAAAGAGTTGGCGCCGCATCGGCGGGCAGTGGCCCGTGGGATGCGAGGGGGCTGACCATGGTCATCGGGGCAAGGCTTGACGCAGCAAGGCATTGGCAGGCTCCCAGCGGGAGGCGGACTTCGGCAAGCTGGCCAGGATCTCGTCGCAGAACCCGTCCAGGAGCAAACGCGCGGCCTGATCGGCACCCAGGCCGCGACTACGAAGATAAAAGAGCTCTTCCTGCTGCAACCGGGTCACGGTGGCCCCGTGGGTACAGCGCACGTCATCAGCAACGATCTCCAGCTGGGGAATGGCGTCTACCCTGGCCCGGTCGGAAAGCAGCAGGTTGCGGCTCAACTGGGAAGCACTGGTGCGCTGGGCCGCCTGGGGGACCTGCACTGCCCCATGGAAAACGCTGCGACCGGCATCGTCGACCACGGCTTTCTGCAGTTGGTCGAGCTGACCATTCGGTCCTTCAAAACGCACAAGGCTATGGAGGTCGGCGATCTGCCGATCGCGTGACACCTGCAATCCCCGCAGCCGAGTGGCCGCGGACCCCTGCACCTGAATAATGGCTGGCTCCAGTCGCACCAGCCCCCAGCCGCCCGCCGCCGTGGTCAGGTCCAGTTCGCTGGCGGGGGCCTGAGAAACGGCCAAGTGGGCGAGCAAACAACTCGACTCCGTACCTTGGGCTAGGACGCCGTAGCGCAGTCGGGCCCGGGGTGCGAGCTGGGCCTCCACCAGCACCGAGGTGAGGCTGGTGCCCGCAGCACGATGGACCTCCAACAAATCCAGGCTGGCGTCCTCCTCCATCACTAACAGCAGTCGCAGGGGCCGCACGCCGCTCCCCTGGCCGCAATCACTCACCAGCTCCAGGGGCACAGCCACATTTCCCCGCACCCGCAAAGCCAATACCTGGCCGGCAAGGGCGGTGTTGAAGCGCACCAACCAGGAACCTGTGGTGCCGGCCACCTCAAGCACCGTGCCCAGAAGGCTGTCCTGGAGCCCGGTTTCCAGGCGAGAAAGGCCTTCCGGCAGGTCCATCCCAGCCAAAGGATCCCGGTCACCATCCCAGTACAGCCTCAGGGCCCCGCTGGCAGGGGGATGGTCCGGCTTAGGCCCCAGCAGCTCGGGCACTGGCAAAACCTGGGGGGGCACGGCGATCAGGGGGGCCAGGCTCGTGAACCGCCAGGCCTCCTGGCGGGTTGGGGGCAGACCTGTGCGCCGAAGCTCGTCCCGGGCCGCGGACCGTCTCCGGGGCAGGCCCCCTAAGGATGCGCCGGGGGCGGGCAGGGACGGCTCGAACGCCTTCAAAACGGACTCCAGCCAGGCCGTTGAGGCCGATCCTGGGGCCGTAACTGGTGACATTGCGAGGGAGACCATTTCAGGCCACCTCAAGGGCCGTAGCGTCAGCCTCGGCATGATCTGACGATGCAAGACCCTCGTCGACCCAGTCGTAACCGCGGCGTTCGAGTTCTAGGGCCAGTTCTTTGCCAGCGGTGCGCAGGATGCGACCCGCAGCCATCACGTGCACGAAATCAGGGGTAATTTCATCCAGCAACCGCTGGTAATGGGTAATCAACAGGATGCAGTTGTCAGGGGTGGCCAACTGATTGACCCCGGCCGAAACAATGCGCAGCGCATCGATATCGAGTCCAGAATCAGTCTCATCGAGGATGGCCACCAAGGGATCCAGCAGGGCCATCTGCAGGATTTCGTTGCGTTTTTTTTCGCCACCGGAAAAGCCCTCATTGACGCTTCGTTCCAGGAAGGCCGGATCCATTTGCACCACCTTCAAGCGCTCGCATACCAGATCTTCAAAGGCGAAGGTATCTAGCTCTTCGCCCCCTTGGGCCAGGCGACGGGCATTGGTGGCGACCCTGAGAAATTCAAGGTTGCTCACCCCAGGAATCTCGACGGGATATTGGAATCCCAGGAAGACGCCAGCGCGGGCCCTCTCCTCTGGTGCCAGCGCCAACAAATCGTCCCCTCTGTAGCGAACCGTACCCGCCGTGACGGTGTAAGCCGGATGGCCTGCCAAGAGTTTGGAGAGGGTACTTTTTCCGCTGCCATTGCGACCCATCACGGCATGAATCTCGCCGGCCCGCAAGGTCAGATCAACCCCTTTGAGGATGGGTTGATCGCCCACCGTGGCATGGAGATTACGGATCTCAAGAAGGACGGGGGCGTCGGGTCGGATCACGGGAAACGAAAATAGAACAAGAGCTGACTGGTGGAACAGGCCAGGCCGAACGACCTAGAAGGGAGTTTGCAAGACCGCAAGTCCTACCCGACGGAGCCCTCGAGCTTGAGAGCAAGTAGCTTATCGGCCTCAGCCGCAAATTCCATTGGCAACTGATTAAAGACATCGCGACAAAAACCACTCACCATCATCGATACAGATTCCTCCAGTCCAATGCCACGGCTCTGCAAATAGAAGAGCTGATCTTCTGAAATTCGGCAGGTGCTGGCTTCGTGCTCGATACTGGCGTCAGGCTGCTGAGATCGCAGGTAAGGGAAGGTGTTTGCGGCGGCCGTATCGCCAATCAACATCGAATCGCACTGACTGTAGTTGCGTGCCCCGACCGCCTTAGCGCCGATCTGCACAAGACCGCGATAACTATTGCTTGAACGGCCGGCACTAATGCCCTTACTGATGATGGTGGAGCGAGTCCCTGGGCCGACATGGATCATTTTGGTTCCAGTGTCAGCCTGCTGAAGGTTATTGGTGAGAGCTACGGAATAGAACTCTCCACTGGAATCTTCACCCTGCAAAACGCAGCTTGGATATTTCCAGGTGATGGCCGACCCTGTCTCCACCTGGGTCCAACTGATGTGGCTGCGAGCGCCACGGCAATGGCCACGCTTTGTAACAAAGTTATAGATACCTCCAACACCTTTCGCGTCACCAGCATACCAATTCTGAACGGTCGAATACTTAATATTGGCATCATCAAGCGCTACCAATTCAACCACAGCAGCGTGGAGCTGATTGGTGTCGAACATCGGGGCCGTGCAGCCCTCAAGATAGCTGACACTAGCGGCTTCTTCCGCAACAATCAGCGTGCGCTCAAACTGGCCCGTATCGCCAGAGTTAATGCGAAAATAGGTGGAAAGTTCCATGGGGCAGGAGACACCCTTGGGAATAAAAACGAATGAACCGTCACTAAAAACCGCTGAATTCAAAGCCGCAAAAAAATTATCATTAATGGGTACAACTGTGCCCATATAGCGCTCTATCAAGTCAGGATGGTCTTTGACGGCCTCACTGATGGAACAAAATATGACGCCATGTTCAGCCAACTTTTCCCGATAGGTTGTAGCAATAGAAACACTATCAAAGACCGCATCGACAGCGACATTACTCAGGCGCTTTTGCTCACTTAGAGGTATGCCCAACTTATCAAATGTCTCTAAAAGTTTTGGATCAACCTCATCCAGGCTGGCCTTTTTGGCTTGCTGCTTGGGAGCAGCATAATAAATCATCTCTTGATAATCAATCGGCCCATGGCCCAAAGAGGCCCAGTCGGGCTCTTCCATCTGCAACCACTGGGCATAGGCCCTGAGTCGAAAATTCAGCAAAAAGAGAGGCTCATGCTTTTTGGCTGAAATCAGCCTCACCACGTCTTCGTTGAGGCCCTTGGCGATCTTCTCAGTCTCGATATCAGTGACGAAGCCGTAGCGATACGGCTGACTCACCAAATCTCCAACAGAAGCGGTGCTGGTCATGGTGATGGGGGGAATCAACCGCTAGTTAGGGACTTAACCTCAGCAAGGCTGATGGTCTGCTGATCACCGCGGAAAGGATTGTCTTCGGTCAAAAAGAGCATGCAATGACATTCCTTTCGCTCACGCATGGGCACGCAAGGACAGTTCCAAAAGGCCTGGGCCACCTCGGCCTTCTTGTCCTCGTAGTGCCGACAGGGACATAGGGCCCCACCCAGCTCATCTTTGTTCCGCGCCAACCCCTCTAGGACGACAGCCGTGACGCCTGGATCACTGCAAAAATAGGTTCCGGTGCGCTGGGCGTAGGTTTCGGCAAAGCGACGAATGACTTCCAGGCTGTTATCGGTTCCGCCCGGGCCTGTAGCGCTGCTGGGAGCCGTAGGGACAGAAGCGTCGGAAGCAGGCACGGCAAGCAGCGGCGAGGACAGGGAAGGGGTAGAACGAACGGAGAAAACCAGCCGTCCAAACTTGCGAAACCTCAGAGTTTCGTAAGTCGGGAGCCTAGGGCACTGGGCGATGGTCTGGGGCCGTTCCTTCAAGATCACCCATTGTGCTCCCTTAGGGATGGGATCGCGGGCCCAGGACCCCCAACGAAGCGCCGAAATGCGTGGCATGGTGGTCAAGCTCGCTGCCAGCCATGGAGCCCCAACCCCGCAACAGATCAAGTGTCACAGCCGTGGCACCGCCCACCCGGGAGGCCGCCCTGGCCGTGCTGTTGCGTCAAGGGGAATGCACCGCCGCCGAACTTGCTGAGCGACTAGCGGTTTCCGTCCAAGTGATGCGGCGCCACCTGCGCGGCCTGGAGGAAGATCAGCTAGTCGAAGCCAGTAGTTCCCAAGCCGGACCGGGACGCCCTAGCAATCGCTGGCGGCTCACGGAGATCGGCCATGGCCGCTTTCCCGATGGCAATGAGGCCTTTGCTATGGGCCTGCTCAAGTCCATGGCAGCCACCCTGCCCCCCGAGATCCAGGCAGCACTATTACAACAGCAGGCAGTGGTCAAAGCAGCCAACTACCGCCACCAGATCGGCGAGGGCCCCCTGCAACAGCGACTGCAGCGACTGGCCGAACTGCGCTGCAGCGAGGGTTACGTCACCGAATATCAACGCGAGGCGACCGGCACCCTCCCGGCCGATGGCCCCAACCAGGCCTGGCTGATCAGCGAGCACCATTGTTCGGTCATGCGCATCGCCGAAGCGTTCCCCGTGATCTGTGACCAGGAACTTCTGCTGATCCGCCAGGCCTTCCCCGATTGTGAGGTTGAAAGGGTCCACTGGCGTCTGGAAGCTGGCCACGCCTGTGGCTTCCGGCTCATGCCCCTGGCTGCCCCTCCAGCGACACCGACCCTCTCCCAGCCGTCGTGCTGAGCCCGGACGATCAGTATTGGATCGAAGTCCTTGGCCTGCCCGCCATGGAGGAGCACAAGTTGCGACTCTTAGCCCACGGACTACGAACCCTCCAGACCATCGCCGCTCGCCGTCAAGGCCCGACACCGGCCAGAGTCAGCATCGAATCCTGGGTCCTAGGGCAGCCCCTGATCGCTGAAGATACGGGTTTTGTCCAAGCCTTTGTGCGCGAGCTGGTGGGGCTAGGCGGCCAGTTGGATCGGCTCGCCATGAACCGATCCATGACCCCACTCAGCCTTGAACTGCCCGATCTGCTGGCCTGGATCGAAGAACACCGATCCCCCAACCCCAACATCACGGAGCCGGACCCTGGCTGCGATCATCGTGACCGAATCTCCGCGCCGTCCCCGTGACCGCTTCCCCAACTGATGCCCTGGCCTTCTTCCGCCAGAGCTGCGGCCGCTGGCGATCCCGCCGCAGCAGCCATCACCTGCTGCATCGCCGGGCCGAAGCGGGGAGTTCGTTCATTGAAGTGGTGGCCCTAGAGCCGGAGGACCCCCGTCTGATCGCGATCGCGACCCTGCACGGTCAGGATCCAACCGGGCTGGTCGGAGGCTGCCAAGTGCGCTGGAGTGGCTCGATGGCCTGGGACAAAGCCGGCGAAGCCCACGAAGGCGAAAGCGTGTTCGGATTGATCCCGACCGATGACCGGGGTCGCGAAGGGCTGCTGCTGCGGGATCGGGGCTACGCAGAAACGGCACCCGTCGCCGGCCGCTTTGCCATGGACACCCACGACGAGCTGCTCCTGACCACGAACTACGAAACCATGAACAGCGTCGAACGCTTCAGCTTCCTTGGCCCCAACGTGCGGCTGCGGAGCAGCACCGTCGAAGGGCTTTCCAACACCGCCTCCTTCTGCATCGAAACCCGCCTGGCCGAGGACGAAGCCGGGGCGGAGCCCCTGGCCAGCTCCATCGCTACGACACCAGGATCGGCGCCAGACCCCACGGCGCCGCCATCACCACCCAACCGGCCCCTCTCGCCCCTGGGTTGGTAATCCCAGTTGATGCTGGCGGCTAGGCAAGGTTGCCAACGTTACGGTCTGTGAGTCCTGCGTTCCCCAGCCGAGACCAGCGGGGGGGGGACACTTCTAAGATTCTTGCCACGGTTGCCAGACCCCGCGTGGCTCTTCCCCTCCTCAACTACCCCCCCACCACCAAAAACTCCAGGGTGACTACCTTCCGGGTGGGCTCTGATGAGGATCCCAAGGCCGCGTCCATGGATAAATCCATGGACCGGGAAGATCAGAATTTCTTAATTGAATCGGCCTATCGCCAAATCTTTTTCCACGCCTTCAAGGTGGATCGGGATCGCACTCTAGAAAGCCAACTGCGGGATGGCCAGATCACCGTGCGTGATTTCATCCGATCCCTTTGCCTCTCGGACACCTTCAACCGCAGTTTCTATACTCTCAACAATAATTATAAGGTGGCGCGTCACCTTGTCGAAAAGTTGCTCGGACGCACCGTTCACGGCAAGTCGGAAGAGATCGCCTGGTCTGCCGTACTGATGACTCGGGGCGTCAAGGGCATGGTCGACGACATCCTGAATTCAGAAGAATATCTAGATAATTTCGGTTATGACACGGTTCCCTACCACCGCAACCGGGTCGTAGGCTCCCGCCGGATCGGCGAAACCCCCTTCAACATCACCTCGCCCCGCTACGACGCCTACCACCGCAACATTCTTGGGTTCCCCCAGATCGTCTACACCGGAACGGCCAAGACCTATCCCCCTCGCGCCCAGCAACGACGTGGCGGCTACCCCGAGGACTATCTCACCTGGGTACGCAGTCTGCCCGCCTTGCGCGGCGTGGGCGCCCCTGCCGGCAACACAGCGATGGACTATCTCGCCAAAGTCCCCTACCGCAGCATCGGCCGCTGAAACGCTTAGATTTCAAATCATTCCAAAAGCCAGGGAAGTTCCCCTGGCTTTTTTTGTGCCCTCCATTGCTCAAGGGGCTTGGGGCGAGGGTCAGTGGATGCTGACGGCCCAACCGCTCACGCAACAGAACGGCAGTGATCAGTGCAGACTGTTTAAGACCCAATTTGATTGCTGTGAGCGAACTCACCTCCTTGGCCATGTTGACGCTGCTTCAATTGCGTCAAATCGCCAAGCAGGTTGGGGTCAACCAATACAACCTCAAATCTAAGGAAGAGCTGCTGGAATCCATCGGTTCCATCCCTGACCTTCCCGACCTGGCGCCCATCATCACGGCCGCCATGGCCGTGGACGTAGAGGTTGAACCAACCACCCAGCCTGGGCATGAAACCCGAGTCGTCTTCCTCCCCCGCGATCCCCAGTGGGCTTACGTCTGCTGGGAAATCGCTGAAAGCGATCGCCAGCTCGCCCTTGAAGCTGGGGCTTCCCAGCTGGCCCTGCGCGTCGCCGACGTCACCGGCCTCCAGGGCGGCTCCTCCCACCCCCACACCCTCCAAGAGGTGGTCGT
>CAMCQR010000009.1 GCA_945877115.1 Synechococcus sp. UW140
GGCGTGGTCCCAGGGGCGGGAGAGAAACACCGTCAAGCCCCGGCAGGAAGGATCCTGGCGCCGGTAGAAGGCCACGCAACGGTCAAATTCAACGGCCAGCTCGTCCGGATCCGACGGCATAATCTTCTCGAACACAGGCACATCGCCCCGCAGCAGGATCAAACGCGAATCCTCCTCGCCAGGGGCAACAACCGCCACAAGTTCCGACGACGCGAGCCCTTTCAATTCGGACTCCAATCCAGCCAGGAGGCATGTCTGGGCCGGAGCCAGCCGATCGAGACGGACACCGGCAAGATCAAACACTTCTTCCCAGGCCTCCACCAACTCACGGGGGGTGGCTGCCACCAGCAGGCGCTTCGGGTGTCCGGGTAGGGGCTGCACATCCAGACAGGCATCGGCCAGAGCGTAAGGAAGGTTCAGGGGCGGATCAAGGTTGCGAAGCGCCGCAATCGGATTCTCGGGCACGGGATCGGCGCTCGGCCACTCGACCACCCGCCACTGACTGGCTTGGGGGGGCAAGGAGGCCAGGACGTAGGCATTGATCAATTTGTCGCGGGCCAACAGATCCCCGATCAAATCGCCGAGGGCTTCCGCCTCCAGGGGCATGCCATCGCGGCAGGTTTCTGGCGGTAAGGGTGTATCGATGGTTACTGGACCGGGCCTGCGGGCCGAATGGGACTGGCCTTTAAGTCTGTCGTCATGGAGTTCGAGCAGAACTAACTGGGGCGAAAACACCGCCATCCAGGAACTCCACCGCAGCTGCAGATCCTTCAGGAACGAGCTGACTTCCACAACAACACTCTATTTTGTTCCTCAATCTACTGAAGTTCACCGCCAGGGCAAACCCGAGCCGACCGCTTCGCCAATTGATGCAAGCCCATGGCGATCCAGCTGGTTAATCAAGCCTTCAAGCACATTGGGCACCAACTGCGGGCCTTCGTAAATCCAACCGGTATAGACCTGCACCAGGGAGGCCCCAGCGCTGATGCGCTCCCAGGCCGACTCCGCCGAGTCAATGCCGCCCACACCGATGAGGGGCAGGCTGGGCCCGGCCATCGCCCTCAGGCGCCGCAACACCGCCAGGGCGCGGTGGCGCAAGGGCCGGCCACTCAGGCCGCCGCTCTCCTGGGCCAGGGGGCGACCCGTGGCCCCGAGGGTCCGGTTGGCGAGGCCGAGGCGATCCTGGCTGGTGTTCACGGCAATCACTCCCGCCAATCCCTCTTGGTAGGCCAGGCGAGCGATGGCATCAATGGCGTCATCTTCCAGGTCAGGGGCGATCTTGACCAGCAGCGGCGGACAGCCGGGCAGCCGCCGCAGCCGTTCGACCAGGCGCCGCAGCTGGGTTTCCTGTTGCAATTCGCGCAGGCCGGGGGTGTTGGGGGAACTGACATTGATCACCGCGTAATCCCCCAGCGGCGCCAACCATTCGAGCGAAGTGGCGTAATCGTCCGGGGCCAGCTCCAGCGATACCTCCCTGGACTTGCCCAGGTTGATCCCCAGCACGGCGGACCGTTTGCCCGTGGGGGGCAGGGCCTGCTGCTCCAGGATGCGGCGCACGGCCAGGGCCCCCAGGTTGTTGAACCCCATGCGGTTGAGGGCCGCCCGCTCGGCCGCCAGGCGGAACAAACGGGGCCGGGGGTTGCCCTGCTGGGGCTGGGCGGTGATCGTGCCCAGCTCGGCGAAACCAAACCCGAAGCAGTGCCAGATCGCTGCCGCCACACCATTTTTATCGAAGCCCGCCGCCAGCCCCACCGGATTGGCAAAACGGCAACCGAACAGGGTTTGTTGCAGGCGGGGATCGCGGCGCTGCAGCTCCGCCCCCAGGCCCGCCAGGGCCCCTTGGACCAGGGGCCAATCGCGCCTTAGGGCCACCTGGGACAGTCCCATCAAGGTGAGCCGGCTGAGCTGCTCGGCATCGACGCCCTCGTCGGTGCGCAGCAGGGGTTCCACCATGCGGCGATAAAAAGCGCCCGCCGCGCCAGGGCCCGCCTGCAGGGATCCGCCAGCGCCAGGGGGCCCCTCGGCGCTGGCCTGGCTTGCGGTCGTGGCGTCGTCGTCCATGGCCTATCCCTCCTGCTCGCCTTCTACCGGCGCCAATCTTCCCGCGTCACGGCGCAGGCGCCAGCGGCCCTCCCCAGTGGGCTCCACCGACCAGTCCCGCCAGGACCAGACCGCCGCCCGGGACTCGAGGGTTTTCAGGGGCAGTTCGACCAACTGGGCCACCTCGATCAACGTGAGGCTGTAGCCCCCCTGGGCGATCCGGTCTGCCAACTCAAGGCGGCTCAGCAACTGACGCAAGGCAGGCGGCGCCGGATCGCCCCCCTCTGTCTGGGTCTCTGCTTCTGTCGGTATCTTTGCTTCTGTCGATTTCTCTGTTTCAGTCGGTGCCACCGCCGTCATTGCGGCTGAGCGGGCCACGGACTGCCGCGCCGGCGCCGCCTTTGCCGCGCCCTGACCTTCGCCGGCCAACGGAGGCCGCTGTCCCCGGGAAAAGGCCACCGCGATGGCGTCGCAGCGGTCGTTGTCCGGATCGCCGCTGTGGCCCCGAACATGTTGGAAACCCACCCCCGCCAGACGGGCCTGATCCAGCCGCTCCCAGAGGTCGCGATTGAGCACGGGTCCACCCGAAGCCGTGCGCCAGTTGCGCCGTTTCCAGCCCGGCAGCCACTTGCCCATGCCATCGATCAGGTAACGACTATCGGTGCGAATCACCATCTCCTGGCGACGGGGCAGATCCTTGAGCAACTCCAGCAAGGCCAGGGCCGCCGCCAGTTCCATGCGGTTGTTGGTGGTGGCGGGATCGCTGCATCCCAGCTCCCGTACCGACCCATCCTCAAACCGCAGCAGGGCCCCCCACCCCCCTGGCCCGGGATTGCCACTACAGGCTCCGTCGCAGGCGGCACCCACCACCCGCCCAGGCTGATCGCTCATTGCCACCTCATGGGGGGTCCGATTGAATGGGCTGCCCAACCCCGGACTCCGGGGCCCGATTCCAGCCTGATGCAGCGAACCTACCTGGCCTCTGCCGGCCTAGCCGTGGCGCTTGTGGCATCGGGGCTAGCAGCCAGGGCGCCCCTGCCGGCGGTTGCTGCGGCCCCCCTCTTCGCCAGTGCACCCCTCGACGGCGAGCGCTTTGCCATCCTGGCGCGCCCGGTGGGTCAGGACGACTGGTCCCTGCTGGTGTTGGAGCAGATCAGACCCCAACCCCGCTGTTGGTCACCCCGGGCGGATGGCTTGGTGGATCCCAGCCTGAATCGGTTTGATTACTCGGGAATCTGTGGTCGCTACCTCGACAGCAACGGCTATTCGCTGCGGGCCGGCGGGGTGGATCTGGGGGCCAGCCACCGCTTGCGCCTGCAGCAGCAAGGCAGCCAACTCCTGCTGCTAGCCCGATCCAGTCAAGAGCTCCGGCCCCTGGTGGTTGCCCGCGGGGCCATCCCAATCCGCCAGCGGGATGGCTTTGTGGCCCTCCAACTGGAGCCGGGCTGGGAATTGCAACGGCGCCTTTTTACAGGGCGCAGCCTGAACCATCTCTATTTCGCCCATAGCCGCCCCATCCAGGAGCTGGGGGGGGTGGCCGCCAACCCGGGGGGCCAGAAGATCAGCCCCGGGCCATCTTTTACGCCCCGCTCGGCGAACTGGTCCAGGCCACCCCAGGCGTCGCAGCCGGCCCCGCCGCCGCCCTGGTCTGCCGCCGCTGGCCTCCCCACCCCCATCAATCCCGGTGGCTCCCGGGCGATTTCGTTGCCGGTGATTCCTTTCACGGAAGGACCGGCAACGAAAACTCACCGAAGCGTGTCAGTTGCGTCTCCGGCCGACTCAACGCAAACAACCCCATAAAGGTCGCCTAACTTATTGGACGTGAGGAGTGCGGAACCCACTTCTGGGGTCGAAACGAGGACAGACTCCCGGAAGCGTTCCACCAAAAAATCCTGCCGTTGGCAGGTTTTTTTTTGCATTCATATCGCACTGATTGGGGATCAGTGGATAGCGCCATCGAGGCCAAAGGGGCCGGAGCCGAAGCTCCGGCCCGGCGACGATCACTTGATGGTGACCTTGCCGCCGACTTCTTCAATAGCCTTCTTGACGCTTTCGGCCTCGGCCTTGGCAATGCCCTCCTTAACCGCCTTGGGAGCGGCTTCAACGAGGGCCTTGGCTTCACCTAGGCCGAGGCCGGTGACTTCGCGGACGGCCTTGAGCACCTTGATCTTGGCGGCAGCATCGAAGCTGTCGAGGATGACGTCAAATTCGGTCTGCTCCTCTACCGCCTCAGCGGCAGCGGCGGCAGGAGCCGCCATGACGACGCCGGCGGAAGCGGCGGCGGACACACCGAAAGCCTCTTCAATCTGCTTGACAAGCTCGGCAGCTTCCAGCAGGGAAAGGGTTTTCAGTTGTTCGAGAATGTTGTCAGTGGTAGCGGTCATGGTTGGCAATTAGCAACAGATCTGGGATGGACAGGAATGGGGACTAGCTCCTAGCCACCGGCTTGCGGCACCGAAGTACCGGCCTACACCGGGGATCAGCCTTCGCCGGAATCGGCGTGCTGCTGGAGCGCCCGTGCGAGGCCGGAGGGAACCTCTTTGATGCCCACGGCAAGCTTGGTGGCCAGGCCATTGATCGCACCAGCGATCTGGGCCATGAGCACCTCTTTGCTGGGCAAATCCCCAATAGCCTTGATATCGGCTTCGGTGAGGAGTTGGCCTTCGAAAAGACCTCCCTTCACCTCGGACTTCTTGGCGTCCTTCTGGAAGGACTGCACGGCCTTCACCGCACCGCCGATATCGCCCTTGACCAGGACGAAGGCGTTGGTGCCGGTGAGCAGGGGATCGAGATTGGACCAGATGGTGTCGCCATCGATGGCCCGACGCATCAAGGTGTTTTTGGTCACCTTGCAAACGCCATTACTGGCCTGCAGACGGGTCCGCAGGTCGGACATCTCCTTAATGGTGAGACCCTTGAAATCAAGGACTAACGCCATTTCGGCCTCAGCGAGGAGACCTTTCAGCTCCTCGACGATCTGTTGCTTGCTCTCCAGTGTGCGGCCCATAGGAAGGTGGAACGGAACGAGGGGAACAAGCAGGCAACGCAACCCTGACAGCTCCGAAAAGCTTCGAGGTCGCGGCGAGCTCCGCTCCGTTCGGAAGTCCCAGCAAGTGGGAACCCCTTGGGGTCAAAGTTCTGTCACGGCGAACCGTGATCGCGTACACCTCGGCAGGACTTACGCTTGGGCAACCCATCAAGCAATCGATGGGCAGATTCAGCGACCTACTGTCTGCGGTTGGGCGCGTGCCCTTCTGGCCTAAGCCAGAAACAGATAGTACATGTCAGCCTTCCAGCAACGGCCGCAACTGCTGCAGCCATTGGTCGTAGCCGGCGCGATTGAGGTGGAGGCCATCGCTGCTGAAGGCAGGCCGTAACCCCTGGGCATCCAAAAAGCTGGGGGTCAGATCCAGAAAATCTGCGGCTGGTGTTTGCCGCTTTAGCAGGCGATTCAGATGGTCGACTTCCTGCAGGACAGCAGCGCCGCAGCGTCGGATCTGGCAGGGCAGGGTGGACACCTGAATCAGCCGCTGGCCTGGGCTGGCCAGTTGTTGGCGCAGCAGGGCCAGGCGCTGGGCCACAGCTTCGGCCTTGGCCCCTTGCCACAGATCATTGATCCCAGCCATGAGCACATAGGTGTGGGGCTGATCGCGGCGCAGGCTGGGGAGTTGGGCCAGCAGGTCCGCCGTGGTGTAGCCGGGCACCCCCGCATTGACGACCCGCCGGTTCGGGAAGGCCGCCACCCAAGGACCGGACGCGGTGATCGAATCACCCACAAAAATCAGATCGGTGCTGGCAGCCCTCTGGGGAGGCGGAGTGCATCCCCAACAAAAAACCCCCGACCCCAGCAGGGTGAGGGTCCGAAGCCCAAAGCGACGCATGGGGCGCCAGGCCCTGGGCCGGGAATCATCCCTCCTGCTTGATGTCCTGCAGGGAGCCGAAATTGACATTGACCGAGGGGCCCATGGTGGAGGTGAGATACAGGCTGCGCCAGTAGCGACCTTTGGCTCCGCTCGGCTTTTGGCGGTCGATGGTTTCCTGAAGGGCTTTGAGGTTGTCCAGCAGCTGGGCGGGCCCAAAACTGGCCTTGCCAAAGCGCACATGGACGATGCCACTGCGGTCGGCCCGGAATTCCAATTTGCCGGCCTTGAACTCGGCAATGGCGCCAGCGAGGTCGGTGGTCACCGTACCGGCCTTGGGGTTGGGCATCAGACCACGGGGACCGAGAACCCGACCGAGCTTGGCCACCTTGGGCATCATGTCCGGGGTAGCGATCAGGAGGTCAAAATCCATCGCCCCAGCGGCAATTTCATCCACCAGTTCGTCATCGCCGGCCAGATCGGCACCAGCGGCCTTGGCTTCAGCCACCTTTTCGCCCCGGGCGATCACGGCGATGCGGATGGCTTGGCCGGTGCCGTGGGGCAGGGCCACGGTGGTGCGCAGTTGCTGGTCGGTGTACTTGGGATCGATGCCGAGACGGACGTGGGCTTCGATGGTTTCATCGAATTTGGCGTTGGCGTTGGCCTTCACCAATTCGATGGCCTCAAGGGGCTCATAGGCCCGCTCCTCAACCTTGGCGGTGAGGGCGGCAAAACGCTTGGAGGGTTTGGGCATAGTGACAAGGGGTACGAGCGACCCATTAGGTCTCCCCCGGTAGGTGGACGATGGTTGGGGGTACGGGATCAGTCGTTCACGGCGACGCCCATGTTGCGGGCGGTGCCTTCGATGATGCGCATGGCCGACTCAACGCTGGTGCAGTTGAGGTCGGGCAACTTGGTCTTGGCGATCTCCTCGAGCTGGGCGCGGCTGATCGCCCCAACGGATCCCTTGGCGGAGGTGGCGGCACCTTTTTCGATGCCGGCCGCCTTGGAAATCAGCACCGCAGCGGGCGGGGTCTTGGTGATGAAGGTGAAGCTGCGGTCCTCAAAGACCGAGATCTCCACCGGGATCACGTACCCGGCCTTTTCTTGGGTGCGAGCGTTGTACTCCTTGCAGAACGCCATGATGTTGACCCCGTGCTGACCGAGGGCGGGGCCCACCGGCGGCGCAGGGTTGGCTTTGCCGGCCTGGAGGGCCAGCTTGATCACGGCTACGACTTTCTTGGCCATCGGCTCGACGTCTGACGGAACTTCCCTGAAGGGAGAGGGGACGGTTCTCCCGCGAGGGGAGAGAGGAAACCACTCCCCGAAGGGAGCGCTGCGGATCGCCGGACCGGGGGGGGTCTGGCGCACGGGTGGCTGTCAGGCCACAGGGGCCGCCCTCCGCAGGGAGGCGACCCCGGTGCGGGATCAGTTCTGTTTACTGATCTGGGAGAACTCGAGTTCGACCGGTGTTTCTCGGCCGAAAATGGACAGGAGGGCTTTGAGCTTGTTGCGTTCGCCAGACACCTCAATCACCTCGCCCTGGAAGTCCTTGAAGGGACCCGCAATGACGAGGATCTGGTCGCCCTCACTGATATCGACCTTGACGACAGGTTTCTTCTCGGCAGCCCGCTTGAAGATGCGGTCCACCTCCTGACGGCTCAGGGGCCTGGGGCGGATGTGGCCGCGGGTCTTGCCGGTGGCGCGCCTTTCCTCCTGGCCGACGAAATTGATGACATTGGGCGTACTGCGCACCGCCATCATCGTGTCCTCATCCAAAATCATGCGTACGAGCACGTAGCCCGGAAACACCTTCTCCTCGATGGACTGGCGACTGCCGTCCTTCTTCAACTTGACCCCTGGGGTCTGGGGAATCTCGATCTCCAGGATGCGGTTGTCGACACCCAGGGTGACGGCCCGCTGTTCCAGGGTGGCTTTGACCTTTTTCTCACAGCTTGAGGCCACCTGGACCGCAAACCAACGGGCCACCTGGGGCGTCTCGATCACCTCGGTCCCTTCGAGCACCGGAGGCGTTACGGCCTCCCCAGCCAGGACGGTCGCTGGGACCTCCAGGGCCAGGAGCGGGTGCTCGGCGGCCTCGTCGACAGGGTCGGCCTCAAGGGTCGCGTCGAAAGGCTCGGACCCCGGCGCTTCCAGCTCCTCAGGGTTATCCAGCTCGTTGGTCGATAAGGAAGTCACGGGCACGGTCATCAACGGAACACCTGGCTGGAGGCCCAGTGGAAAAAGCGATCAACAGCGGCGATGGCGGCCGCCGAAAGGGCCACCATCAGGATCACGGCTACGGATTCGCTGAACAGCTGCTGGCGGCTGGGCCAGACCACCTTGCGCAGCTCGGACAGCGTCTGGGCAAGGAAGCCGTTGCCTTCCGCCAGAAGGGCATCGGGCTCATCCGCACCGGCAGCAGCGGATTCGCCAAGCGGGGGCATGGGGCCGGGACCCTCCGGCCGCTCGGGTGTGCTCTGGGTGGTGGTAGTTGGGGTGATCTGAGCCACTGGGCACGTGGCGTAGCCACGGATGGAAGGAGGCGCGACGAGGGCTAGGACGGCCTCGACAAACGATCACCCTACTGGACGCCCTCCGGGGGGTTGGGGGTAAGGGGGGAAGAGTCCCGCAGTGGCACAAAGCTCAGCCCGGTATCTCCTGTGACAGGGGTTGCCTCGCACTGCACCCTCACCCCCCAGGCCCCACGGAACTGGTCTTCGAGCAGGGCGGTGGCCAGGGGATTCTCGATACGGCGCCGCAGCACCCGCCGCAGGGGCCTCGCCCCGTATTCGGGCTCGTATCCCTGCTGGGCCAACAGCGCCACCACGGGCTCCTCCACCTGCAATTGCAGCTGTTGTTCAGCAAGCAAGGCCTCCAGCTCCTTGATCTGCAACCGCACGATCCGTTGAAGATCGGCGCGACCCAAAGGACGGAAGCGGATGACCTCATCAATCCGGTTGAGAAATTCGGGCCGAAACTGGCGGGAGAGGGCCTCTTCCACGGCCCGATCCAGTTCGACATCGGGGGCGGCCTGGGCCGAAGGGTCGGCGCCGCCGGACTCGGCATGGCGTCTGGCCCTTTCCAGAATGGCGCGGCTGGCCAGGTTGCTGGTCATCAGCACCACCGTGTGGCGGAAATCAACGGTGCGCCCCTGGGAATCGGTCAGGCGTCCGTCGTCCAGCACTTGCAGCAGCAGGTTGAAGACATCCGGGTGTGCCTTCTCCACCTCGTCCAGCAGCAGCACCGCATAGGGCCGGCGTCGCACCGCCTCCGTGAGCTGGCCCCCCTCCTCGTAGCCCACATAACCCGGCGGTGCCCCCACCAGGCGGGCCACGGCATTGCGTTCCATAAATTCGCTCATATCCAGGCGCACCAAGGCCTCTTCCTCATCGAATAGGGCGGCGGCAAGGGCCTTCGCCAGTTCGGTCTTACCGACCCCGGTGGGCCCCAGAAACAGAAAGGAACCCACGGGGCGGGTGGGAGCCTGCATCCCGGCCCGGGCCCGGCGGATCGCCGCGGCCACGGCGGCCACGGCCTCGGGCTGCCCGACCACCCTTTCGCTGAGGCGGCTCTCCATTTCCAGCAGTTTCTGACGTTCGCCGGCCAGTAGGCGCTGCACCGGAATCCCGGTCCAACGGGCCACGACATCGGCGATATCCCATTCCTCCACCTGCTCCCGCAGCATGGGGTCCTGCTGCAGCTCCTCCTCAAGGGTCTGGCGCCGTTGCTGCAGGCCGTGCAGCTGGTCAAAACGCAAGCGCGCTGCGCTTTCCAGATCCCCATCCCGCTCGGCCTCGGCGATGGCCTGGCGCAGGCTTTCGTCCTCCTCCAGCAGCAGCCTCAACTCCGCCAACCGCTCCTTCTCGACGGCCCAGCGGCGCTGCACGGCCTCCAGGGCCCCCTGGGCCTGGCGTCGCTGTTCCTGTAAGGCCACTCGCTCTTCCAGGGGAGCGGCCTCGGCGGCGAGCAGGGCTATCTCGTTGCGCCGCAGGTCGGCCTCGGCCGCCTCAACGATCTCTGGCTTGGAGGTCACCTGCATGCGCAGCTGGGCCGCCGCCTCATCCACCAGATCGATGGCGGAATCGGGCAGGCAACGGTCGCTGATGTAACGCTCCGCCAAACGGGCCGCCGCCACTAGGGCCCCGTCGGCAATCGTGACGCCGTGGTGCAGCTCATAGCGCTCCCTCAACCCCCGCAGGATCTCCAGGCAGGTGGCACGGTCCGGCTCACGGATCAGCACCTGCTGGAAACGGCGCTCCAGGGCGGGGTCCTTCTCAATGGTGCGGCGGTAATCCTCGGGGGTGGTGGCGCCGATACAGCGCAGATCACCGCGGGCCAGGGCCGGCTTGAGGATGGCGGCCGCATCACTCCCTGAACGCTCGCCATTGACGATGGTATGGAGTTCATCGAGGAAAAGCACGACGCCGCCAGCCCCGTCCGCCTGGCGCACCTCCTTGAGCACACTGCGCAACCGTTCTTCGAACTGGCCACGAAACTTGGCGCCGGCGATCAGGGCCCCCAGATCGAGGGCGACCAAGCGCACCCCCCGCAGGGAATCGGGCACATCTCCGGCGACGATGCGCTGGGCCAGCCATTCGGCCACAGCGGTCTTGCCGACACCGGGCTCACCGATCAGGACAGGATTGTTCTTGCCCCGCCGGGAGAGCACCTGGATCAGGCGGCGGATCTCGGTGTCACGGCCGATCACCGGATCCAGCAGACCGTCGCGGGCGGCAGCGGTGAGATCACGGCCATAACGCTCCAACGCCGAGGGCTCCCGGTCCTCCTCGGGACCGATCTCGGCCCCGGACTCGTCCAGCCGTTGCAGCCGGCTGGCCTCGGGCTCGGCCCGGCCATCCTCCTTTGGGCTTGGGCTGGGACGGGCGGGGGGGGCGACCAGCGGAGGGGCATTCTTGACCTCGGGCCGCCATTGGCGCACCAGCAGATCTTCGCTAAGACCCTCCTGGGCCAACAGACGGGCACCCAGACGTGGGTCGTTCACCAAGGCGATGAGTAGGTGGGGCACCTCCAGACGGCGCTCTGCCCACCGGGCCCGATGGCGATCCGCCTCTTCCAGCAGCTCTTCAAGGGACTCCCCGATATAGAGAATGTCGTCCCGTCCGGAGGGCTGGTCCGCGCAGAACGCCTCCAGCCGATCCAACAAACGATCCTCATCAATGGGCAGGGACTCACTCCAGGTCGCGAAGCGCCGATCCAGCAGCAGGGCCAGAAGCAGGTGCTCAACGTCCATGGAGCCATGGCGCCAGCGACGGGCCTGCTCCTGGCTAGCGATCAGCAGATCCCAGGCGGGGTCACTGAAACGCTCGGGATCGGCGGTGAGACTGGTCGGGGCCGCACTCAACGCAGGGGACTCGGCAGGCATGGGCAGGCTGACCTCAGGAAGCCAGGGCGGGCGGGGTTGGTGGAGGTGATGTCTGGATCAGTTCGATGCGGTATCCATCGGGATCTTCCACGAAGGCAATCACGGTGCTGCCGTGTTTCATCGGTCCTGGCGGTCGCACCACCTTGCCGCCCCGTTCGGCAATGGCCGCGCAGGTGGCCACGATGTCCTCGACTCCAATGGCGATATGGCCGTAAGCATCGCCCAGGTCATAGGCGACCGTATCCCAGTTATGGGTGAGTTCCAGCACGGTGGTTTCCCGTTCGGAGCCGTAGCCAACGAAGGCCAAGGTGAAACGGCCTTCGGGATAATCCTTGCGCCGCAGCAGGCCCATAGAGAGGACCTCTGTATAAAAGCGCAGGGAGCGCTCGAGATCGCCCACGCGCAGCATGGTGTGAAGCAGTCGCATTAGCGGGGCACCCGAAGGGATGGGGAGGAAACAGAAATCCAGCCTTCCCATTGTGACGAGACGGACTCCCGAATCGGCGGGCCAGGTCGCTACGCATCCCCCAAGAATCCCCCCCCCGCAATTCGCCCAGACGGCCACGAGGAACACATGCCAAGGAGATGGCGCCCCATAGGATCGCGCCTACCAGCCTTGGACTTGTGCTCGACTCCCTCGACCTCGTGATCGATTCGATCGTGGCCCGCGAGGTCCTTGATTCCCGCGGCACCCCAACGGTGGAAGCCGAGGTCTATCTAGAAGGGGGTGCCACCGGACGGGCAATTGTGCCTAGTGGTGCCAGCACCGGCGCCCATGAAGCCCACGAACTGCGCGACGGCGATGGGCGTCGCTACTTCGGGAAGGGCGTCAGCCAGGCCGTCGAAAACATTGAGGAGCGCATCGCCCCTGCCCTGTGTGGACTCTCTTCCCTGGATCAGGGCACCGTCGATGCGGCCATGTGCGAACTGGACGGCAGCGATAACAAATCCGCCCTCGGCGCCAACGCCATCCTGGCGGTGAGCCTGGCCAATGCCCACGCCGCCGCCAGGGGCCTCGGGTTACCTCTATATCGGTACCTGGGCGGTCCGATGGCCAATCTCCTGCCCGTACCGCTGATGAACGTCATCAACGGCGGAGCCCACGCCTCCAACAACATGGATTTCCAGGAATTCATGCTGGTGCCCCACGGGGCCAATAGTTTCCGCGAAGCCCTGCGCTGGGGCGCCGAGGTGTTCCACACCCTCAAAGGGCTGCTCAAGGATCAGGGGCTCTCCACGGCCGTGGGCGACGAAGGGGGCTTTGCCCCGGATCTAGCCGATAACGCCGCCGCCGGCGACCTGCTGGTTCAGGCCATCGAGAAAGCCGGCTACCGCCCCGGTGACCAGATCTCCCTGGCCCTGGATGTAGCCAGTACGGAGTTTTTCAAGGACGGACGTTATGCCTTCGGGGGAGGGTCTTACAGCAGCGCCGAAATGGTTGACCAACTGGCCAACCTGGTAAGTCGCTTCCCAATCGTTTCAATCGAAGACGGGGTGGCAGAAGATGACTGGGAAGGTTGGGCCCTGCTCACCGAAAAACTCGGTCGGACGGTGCAACTGGTGGGCGACGACCTGTTCGTGACCAATACGTCCCGCCTGCGGCAGGGCATTGAGCGGGGTGTGGCCAACTCAATCCTGATCAAGGTGAATCAAATCGGATCCCTCACCGAAACGCTGCAGGCGATCGATCTGGCCGGGCGAGCCGGCTACACCAGTGTCATCAGCCACCGCAGCGGCGAAACCGAGGACGTGACCATTGCCGACCTGGCTGTGGCCACTCGCGCCGGCCAAATCAAGACCGGCTCGCTCAGCCGCAGTGACCGGGTGGCGAAGTACAACCAACTCCTGCGCATTGAGGACGACCTGGGCACCCAGGCCATCTATGCCGGTAGCGACGACCGGGGCCCCCGCGGCAAGGCATGAATTTTTGACTCTTGGCCCTGACCCCCCTGGGGGGAACCGGTAAGCGGATATGCTGATAGTTGATTCTTAGCAGCGCTGCTGCCGATTTCATGGCCCTACTTGATGACCTGATCAACGGTGTGGTGAATTCCGTCGCCGGCGACAAGGCTCAGGCCCTCAACGATTTCTTCAAAACCAACGGCGGCCTCTCCGGGCTGGCCCAGAAGTTTCAGAACGGCGGGGCCAGCGAAATGTTCGCCAGCTGGGTGGGTACGGGCGAGAACTCCCTGATCAGCCCCGATCAAATTGACAAGATTCTGGGCAGTGGTCCGATCCACGAACTGGCAACCAAGCTTGGTGTCGATACCAAACAAGCCTCGGATTACATCGCCACCAAACTTCCCGAACTGGTTGATCGTATTACCCCTGACGCCAAGATTGAACCCGATGCGGCTGCGAAGCCCCTGCCCGCCGCCCAACCTCCCATTGTCTGACAATTTAGGCATTCAACACACACCCCAAGGTGATTGACCTTTGAAGACCTGTCCTTTGGACGGGTCTTTTTTGTTGCCAGAAATCAATCTTCCGGTCTTCTGCCAGCTTAAAATTCACCGCCAGGGAACGACTGAAGAGGAGTTCGTCACCCATGTCTCAAACCCTTGACATCGGCTCCCTGATCGAGGCAGGTCAATGGCCGCTGTCAGAAATGCTGCTGCGCCAAGCTCTCTTGCAAGATCCCAGCTGTGCTTGGGCGGAGGATGCCCTGGGGCGAATCGCCGCCAATCTGGGTTTGTTTGAGGCGGCTGTCGAGCACTTTCGCAGGGCCATGGCCCTGGCTCCAGACTGGCCCGATCCTGCCTTCCACCTCGAAGCGGCCCTGAGCTTCGCAAGTTTTCTGGGTGAGGCCAATGGGGGCGATCCATCCGGATCAGGGCCGCCACGATGGCTCTTGATCAAGGCTTGGGGCTTTGGCTTTTGGTCCGATGTGTTCCACGTGCTCTCCCAGCTCCTGCTGGCCGAAATCAGCCAGCGTCAACCGATCATTCACTGGGGCTGGAACAGCCTTTATCGCCGTAGCGATTCCTTCAATGCCTTCGAGCATTTTTTTCAGCCCCTTCCCCAATCCAGCCTTGAAGATCTAGAGAATCTTAAATATCTCTCCGACGAGGAAATCTGGCCACCCAAATGGAACCGCCAAAATCTAATGGAAGGGGGCGTCAACCAGGCCTTTGGTCCCTACTCACGAATGGCTGGCCTCTATCTACTGAATCGACCAGAACCTTTGGTTGTCAGTGATTTCTTTACGGCCATTCTCGACCTCCTGCCCTGGATTCCAACTAACCACCCCCTACGGGGCTCCAGCGTTGAGGGGGCCTACCGAGCCCTGGCCCAGAAATACCTGAAACCCCGGGACGAGATCTTGGAAACGAGCGAAAAATTCCTCAAAAATAATCTCGAACCCGAAAACTTTCTGGCCGTGCATCTACGGGGTCTTGATAAAATAACTGAACACAATCAGATCGAACAAGAACATCTTATCTGCCAACAACATATCGACCACCACCTAGACCTATTTCCTAATGAACCCATCTTTCTGATGACCGACGATATCAAGCTCCTCGATCAATTCAAAGGCCGTTATGGCCAACGCATCATTTCGAATGCTTGTCAACGGGCTTCCGGTCCCCTTGGACTTCACAAGTTGCCGGATCAAGATGGAGTCCGCCTGGGCCAAGAAGTGATGGTGGACACCTATACGGCGACCCGGGCGCGGGCCTTCATCGGCCATGGCCAATCCAACACCTCCGTCGCCGTGCTGTACCTCAAGGCCTGGCCGTCTGGAAGCGTCACCCTGGTGGGACCCAACATGATGGATAACTACAACCTTGCCCTTCACCATGGCTAAATCAGCCTGGTGCGCAGGCTTGGGCTGAGCCTTGGGTCCTTCACGCGCCGTGGAGATGGTCCAGGCGACCTTCCCGCTTGAGTTTCGCCTGTAATTTCAACCAGCCCCATCCCACCGGCAGGGCCAAGGCTGCCGGCACCGCTCCGTAGAGGGGCCGTTGACTGGCCACCATCAAGGCCGTCGCCACCGCCAGGCCCCCCAGCAAAAAGGCTTGGCCACTGATTTGTTGGGTCAGGGCTAGGCGACGCAGCAAACGGTCGGTTTCACCGGCGCGAATCTGCACCTGCAGATCACCCTGCTCGATCCTGGAAAGACTTTCATCGAGCCGCCGGGGAATGCCCAAGGCCCGGGTGCCCACATCCGCCGCCTGTCGGGTGATCTCATTGAGGAGTTCGCTAGGGCCGTTGCCGCTGGAGGTCATAAGGGGCAGCAGATACGGACGGGCAATGGCCACGAGGTTAAAGCCGGGATCGAGACTTTTGCCGACGCCCTCGAAAGTCGAGAGCGCCCGCATCACAAAAATCAAGTCGGCCGGCAACCGAAACGGCTGGCCGTAGACCAGGTCATAAAGATCGCCGGAAAGGCGACTGATCAGGTCGGCACTGAAGGGGGGGGTCAGGGCCTCCTGGAGCATCAGGCGCACCATGCGACGCACGGGTCCCTGATCAATCCCCCGCGCCAGTACCCCGGCCTCCTGCAACTCCTCCACTAGGGACACCGCATCCCTGGAAACGGCCGCCCGAACCATGCGACCAAGACGCAAACGCAGACGTTCGGAGATCTGGCCCATCATGCCGAAGTCATAATAAATGAGCGCCCCGTCGGCAGCCACCGCGAGGTTGCCGGGATGGGGATCGGCATGGAAAAAACCAAAGCGCACGAGCTGTTGGAGATAGCTAGTGGCACCCTTTTCTGCAATCGCGATGGGATCAAGGCCCGCATCTAGAAGAGCCGAACGATCGGTTATTTTGATGCCAGGAACATAATCGAGGCAGATAACTCGACGCGAACTTAGCTCCCAGACAACGGCAGGAATGCGAATCCCTGGATCCTCTAGAAACTGCTGGCGAAAGCGGGCTGCATGTTCGGCTTCAAGACGGAAATCAAGCTCCCGCAGCAGCACGCGGCGGCATTCCCTCGCCATCGCCACCCAGTCACTGGCGCCGCCCCAACGGAAATTCCGCTGGAACCAGACCATCACTGCAGCTACCTGTTGCAACACCTCCAGATCGAGCCGAAACAGTCGCTCCAGGCCGGGGCGCTGCACCTTCAGCACAACCTGGCGGCCACTGCGCAGGCTGGCGCGATGCACCTGGGCCAGGCTGGCCGATCCCAGAGGGATGGTCTCCAGATCGATGATCTCAACGCAGCGTTCTGCCAATTCCTCCTGAATGATGGCTTCGACAACCGCGAAGGGAAAGGCCGGCACATTGTCTTGAAGCCGCGCCAATTCTTCAACCACGTCGGCGGGTAACACGTCGGGCCGAGCCGAAAGCAACTGGCCCAACTTGATGAAGGCCGAGCCCAACTCTAGAAACTGCTCCGTCAACCAATGGGCCAGCCGTCGCTGGCGCCCCAGTCGCCTCTCAACGGTCATGCCCCCCGGATAGGTCCAGCGGCGGCCGTCCCACCAAAGGCGAGCCACCAGGGTCAAGGCCAAAAGCCAAATGCGCAGGGGCCGGCCCAGGTGCCATCGGGACGATCGGGGGGGCGAAGGCTCCGGCATCAGGAACGACCAGGACCCTGTTCAAGCCGTTGGGTGAGGTGCGCCACCCGCGCCCTGAGACCATCAATCAGGTCTTGGGGGTCAGAGGCGGAAGGCCGAGGGTCCTGGGGGGCGGCAGACGGCCAGGCGGAGCCGGCAGCAGGGCCTGGGGCAGCGTTGGTGCCGCCAGCAAACGGACCTCGCTCCAGCCGCTGGGCTTCCAGCTCCACCTCTTGCCAAAAAACCGACCATTCCTGTTGCAACTGTCCCGGTGCCTGCTGGGCCAGTTCGGCCAGTTGGGCCGCCGAATCGAGCAGGCGATTGCCGAGCCTGGCACTGAAACGGTTGAAGGCCGCCTGGAGAAGGGATTGGGGGGCGCTCATGTCCAAGCAATGATCGTCTGTCGACTGTGGCAGATCAGGGAGGGTTGGCGGCGGCCCCAGGCGGGGTGGTCGCCGCCGGATCAGGGGCCGGGGAGGGGGCGGGTTCTTGAGGGGGCAGCAAGATCGGCTCAGGGGTCGGGACCGCTGGATCCGGGCCATTGTTAAGGGCCTCGAGACGGGCCCGGTCCGCCTCACGACGGGCCGCATCCTGACGCTCCTGGTCGCGCTGCTCCTGGGCGGCTTTCCGGCTTTCCTCCTCCTGACTCTGGCGCTCCTGCAGCCGTTCCTCCGCCAGACGTTCCAGATTACCAAGCAGGGAATGGCCCTCGGCTCCAAAACGCTTTTGCAACTCTCCCAGCCGGGTGCCAGGGGGGTCTTGAGCCGAAAAAGAGGGAATCCCCCCCTTCGCCGGGGATGACCCCATGCGGCTTAGGCGCTGGGTCAAGCCAAAGCCAAGGCTGAAGCAAAGTCCGAACACCAACCAACGCCACCAGGGACCTTTCGCCCCTTCAGTCCGGGGTCGGCCGGTCCCAGGGGACCGTGGGGCTTGGGGTGTGGCCGACACCATCGGAGCAGGGGATGTGTATCCAGCCATCTTGCCTGGGCAGACCCCATGGGGCCAAAGCCGAGGGGTAATTTGGAGGCCCTAGGAAGGGTCAGAAATGAACCCATTCCCCCATCCCACGGGGTTCCATGGCCGATCCCTTAAACCTCTGGATCCTGGAAGACGACATCGCTCTCTGTCGCCTGATCGCCGAACAATGCGAACGGCAGAATTGGAGTCTGCAAGCGTTTCAGCACCCCCGCAGCCTGGAAGCCGTCCTGGCCGAGAGATCTCCCGATCTTCTCCTGCTCGATCAGATGCTCCCCGAAAAATGTGGCACTGATGTTCTCGCCAGCCTGCGCTTACGAAACCATCGGTTTCCGGTGCTGATGCTCTCGGCGATGGGGGCCCCGAGCGATCGGGTGCTGGGGCTAGAATCGGGAGCTGACGATTATATGAGTAAACCCTTTCTATTCCGGGAATTGCAACTACGCATAAATAAACTAATTGAAAACCACGCCCAAGTCAAGCCGCCATCGCCAACATCCACCGTTCTCCGCCTGGCCAACCTGCGATTTAAACCCGGACTGCATCGGATCCACACCGACCAAGGTGATGAGATTCGCTTGAGTCGAGGCGAAAGCGCCCTACTGCTGGCTTTCTGCAAGCAACCTGATGTCGTGATCTCCCGCCAAGCCCTTGCCCAACAAACTGGCAGCCTGGTGGATCCGGAGCGAAGTCGAACCTTTGATGTGCGCATCTCCCGGCTGCGACGCATCCTGCGAGAACTCACCAGTGGGGAGGATCTGATCCGTCCCCTAAGGGGAGAAGGTTACCGACTGGAAGCCACCGTCCTTGAAGAAGGAGCATAGGTGGTGGGAAAAAAGGGGACAACAGCCCGTCTAAATCGTCGCGATTGGTTGGATTTGATCAGTTTTTGCGGCCTGGGTTGTGGCCTAAGCTATGCCCTGTTACTGGTACTAATGCGCACTATTTTAGAGCCACAGATTGTGGATGAGAGCAGCTTGCGCATTAATCTCAGCGTCAAGCTAATGGAAGAAGTACTCAAAAAAATTCCCCTAGATCGTATTCCTGCCGGCGCTATTTTAAAACAATCTAGCCAGGGACCCGAATACAATTTAAGCGACCAAAGTCGCTTTGATAAATTACTAAAAACTAATCTCAATCAGAACTATGGCTTGGATCGCCGTATTCAGCGAGACCAGCCTCCCCTTGAAGATCCCTGGGGCGGTTACTGGATTGAATTGGCCTCCCAATATGATCCGCCAGTATGGCTTTATCGGCCAGCCCGTCTGAACGGCAGCAGCGTTTGGTATCTTCCCCTACTGCGTTCGCTTGCCACGGCAGGTGGCATTCTCATCGGGATCACCATGTTTTTGAAAAGGCGTGTTGAGAGACCCTTTATGGATGTCCTCAAAGGATTACCGGATACCATAATTCCGCCCCTACCCCTGATCCCAGAAAAAGGGATCGCACCACTGCGCTTGATGAGTATGCGCATCAATCGACTCATGGAGGGAATTAATAGCTCCGCCGATAGCCGACGCACCCTGCTACGCGGACTGGTCCATGACATTTCCGGGCCCCAAACCCGAATGGGACTCCAAATCGAATCCCTTGAGTTACAACTTGAAGGCAAGGCAAAGGAGGCGATGGCGATCAAAGCGCTCAGCAGTGATCTTGAGCAACTGCGCAAGATCACTGAGCAATTGGTATTACTAGCTGAAAAAGATCAAACCAGTCTGAAATGCGAACAAGTGGCCCTTGACGATCTTTGCCTCAGGGTGAAAGCCAGCTACCCAGTCGCTTCAGTCAAGGTCGACATGCCACGACTACTAGTGCAGATTGATTCGACCGGAATGGAGCGATCCCTCCGCAATCTCATCGACAATGCTTTGGAACATGGCCGCCCTCCCGTACTCATCCAAGCTTGGCGAGAAAACAACATTTTGTCTATACAAATTGATGATCACGGCCTTGGCTTATCCTCGCCGACGATTCCTAACATGCCCTACCAAACCCATGCTAACGACCGCGACCGAAAAAATCACCAAGGACTGGGACTGAAGATCGTCGAACAATTCTGCCATGATCACGGAGGCAAACTGAAGCTGGATCAAGCCGACCTCGGCGGCCTAAGGGCAAGAATGACACTGAAAAAAAATGGGTTGGGCTTACCAATTTTTCTACAAAATTAAAACAAGTTGCGTTGACTTTCCCTGCTTCAAGTCAACAAGGAAATTTGGTGACGACCCCAGCGGCACTAGAATTCCTCACTCGCCACGCTACGGGCAATACGTCCAAGATCAGCCCGTTCATCTGTTGTAATGCGATGGGGTACACCACTAATAATACGCTCAAAATTAGAGAATGAATCCTTAATTTCGGGTCCATTACCCGTAATCACGAATTCGCGAATACCTTTATCGTGCCAAGAGCCCCGCATTTTAAACACATTAAGAGCACGGGCCATCTCGCCACGTATTTCAACATACTGAAGCAGCAAAATAGTGTCGGTAATGGTGGATATATGAGAGTCGGTGATGGAATGGCTACCCATAAACTCCTCAGACGTATTCGTAAAGAACCCGGCAATCTCCTCCTGCTTTGCATAGCCGGTGACCCCAATCACAAATTGCCTGAAGGCGTTATGACTAACGCCACGGGCCAAGGCTGAAAGTGAATCAATTGCCATGCGAGATGGCTTAAATTCACTGATTTCTGTTTTAATAATTTGTAAATGATCTTCCAAGCCAGTGGATTCGGGATAGGCACAGATAATTTTCAGTAGGCCATCCTGCTCCATTTGTTCAAAGTCGATGCCCCAGCTCGTGGCATTGCGGAGTAGTTGAGCTCTTGATTCTTCATAGGCAAATAAGATCGCTCTTTCTTTACTGCCACAGGCATCTTCTATAAATTTACTCACCAAAAGCGTCTTGCCCGTTCCCGTTGCACCTGTGGCCAAAATGATCGAATCCTTAAAGAAGCCACCGCCACACATCTCATCGAGACGTGGCACCCCCGAACTCAGCCGCACATTGGATGATCTCTGGGTTAGTCGCATGGCTCCCAACGGGAAAATATTCACACCATGGGCTCCCATGGTGAAAGGAAATTCACCTTTCATATGGGTCGTGCCACGAAGCTTGAGAATTTCAACCGTACGACGACGACGTTCTCCCTCCAAAACATTACGGAGAATAACCACATTATCACTAACAAATTCTTCCACCCCATATCGGGCAATTGGACCATATTCGTCAATGCGTTCCGTGGTCATCAACGTGGTTACACCAATCTCCTTGAGGCGGGCAATCAGCCGAAATATCTCCCGCCGTACGACGGAGACGGCATCGTATTGCTGAAAAACAGCCGTAATCGAATCGATGGCCACCCGACGGGCTTTATACTTGCGAATGGCATAATTAATCCGTTCGATAAGACCTGAAAGATCAAAACTACCTGCCACATCCTGTCCCTCTGGATCTGGCGAGGCATCAAGGATAAAAAGCTTATCCTGCTCAACCATTTCACGAAAATTCCATCCAAAGCTGGCCGCGTTACGTAAAATATCGAGGGGAGACTCTTCAAAGGTAACAAATATACCGGGCTCATTAAAATCCCGTATGCCGTTATGTAGGAAATTCAGCGAAAATACAGTTTTACCAGTTCCGGAAGTTCCACTGATTAAAGTTGAGCGTCCAATGGGTAAACCTCCATGTAAAATGTCATCGAAACCCTCCATCCCCGTCGGGAGCTTTTGCACCTGCATCAGGGCAGTGCCAGGGGTGTTAGTGGATAGACTGGGGTCCTGCATGAAACGAGAAAAAGGAAGTTTAATTCAGAATCAGACGAAGTTTAAATGCTTTTTCCAATCAGTTGTCTGGATCGGGGCCATCATATAGACCATCTTCGAGGTCGTATGCCTCGTCGTTGAGTTCTTCAAAAAGCAGATCGAGACCAATCAACACCCTTTCGCGATCAGATAGGTCGCCAATGATGCGGCGTACAGGAGGTGGCAAGATCTTGGCGAGGGTCGGGGTCGCCAGGATCTTGTCTTCCTCTGCCAGCTGGGGGTTTTTCAGAACATCAATTACTTTGAGAGCATAAACACCACGAAACTCGGTCTCAAGAATATTCCGCAATGTTTTGAGAGCCCGCATCGAATTGGGAGTGTTACCTGCGACGTATAGCTTCAGAATGTAGGTCTTGCGAGGTGACATTTCTAGGACTGGTCCATGGCGAAGGAAGTTGCTGACTTAGGAAGGCCACCCTTGACACCTGCCATACCTAGGGGGGCATCGGGCGGGACGGAGCGACGGTACATCTCACAAAGATGGGCCATCACGTCAAGAAGCGCAAGGCGGTAATCCTGGAGAAAATTGTTTTTGTGGCCCTCTAGCTTAATTTGCTTATCATACTCGTCGATCAAATTCATGTGAATTTCAACAGTGTAGGTGATCGGTAGATCACTAAAAAAAGCGGTGTTGACGAAGCTCTCCAGGGCCTGGTTGGCTGCGACAGGATCCAGAAAATAACTAATCAGCAAGTCCCTGTAAGTGAGCTTAAGCGAATTCAGTAGATCTGTGCGTTCGCTCTCACCAAGATTTCGCAGAAAACGTGAAGGATCTCGCTTATAGTAGATCCCCAAATACCCCAGGCGACCATTGAGGCGATTGGCCAACTTCCAACGATCGCTCGCATCATTACCAGGCCCAGCCCCCTGGCTGCCGCCGTTGGAAAGGCCCCGTCGCAGAAAACGGGAAACAGCCGCATCAAACGAATAACTCAACTGCACCAACTGGTCGGCAGGCAGATGAACCACGGCGTCGTGGTACTCCTGCCGACCCGTCACCTCTCCGATCACCACCGCGGGCAGCAACAACCCCTTGTCCCCCAGAGCGCGAAACACATCGGGAGCAAGCACCCCTTGTTCCAGCAGGACCGCATCGAAATCGTCCCGGCGTCGATCCAGCACCTCCACAGGATTCTCGCCGGGATCCAGGGTCACCAATTGGTAGCGCCCACCCTGAAGGCAATGACCACAGGCCTGGGAGAGCCTTGGTTCTGTCAGCAAGGAAGCAATGGTGAGCAGGGGCTCGGGCATCGAGCGTGGAGGGGGGCTGGGCCCAAAACCTCAGGCATCTTGACGAAAAGAAGCTTGAAACGCGAGAATCTATGATTGTCTATTGAAACTCGTGAGTCCAGGCTCAATGGTGGCATCCTCCCCGGGGACGTCTGCCAGCCTGGCCGCGCCCGCCTCCCCTATGACCGATTCCGCTCCAACCCCAGGTAACCCCTACGCCATCGTCGAGGCCTCCGGCCAGCAGTTCTGGCTGCAGCCCAACCGATATCTCGACCTCGACCGTCTTGATGCGGACGTCGACAGCACCGTCACCCTGGACACCGTCCTGTTGGTGAAAGATGCCAGCGGTACCACCTTGGGCCGTCCCTATGTGGAGCAAGCCAAGGTGGAACTCAAGGTTTTGGCCCACCGCCGGGGTCCCAAAATTCTTGTGTACAAGATGCGGCCCAAAAAGAAAACCCGACGCAAAAACGGCCATCGCCAGGAGCTCACTCGGGTGATGGTCCAATCCATCACCGTGGCGGGCAAGCCGGTCTCCTGATGCTCCCAGGTCCCCATTTTGGGGTCAACCCCGTTTCCACAATCCTTTACTCCTCCTACCCATGGCTCATAAGAAAGGCACAGGCTCCACGCGTAATGGCCGCGACTCCAACTCCAAGCGGTTGGGGGTCAAGGCCTACGGCGGTGAAACCGTTACTGCGGGTTCGATTCTGATCCGCCAACGCGGCACGTCCGTCATGCCCGGGGTCAACGTCGGCCGCGGTTCTGACGACACCCTCTACGCCCTTGTCGCTGGCGTGGTCAAGTTCGAATCGATCAAACGGGGACTGCGCAACCGCAAGCGCATCAACATCGCTGTCGCCTGAGCTGGCCGCGCTCCCCTGCGGATTTCTGGTCCTCGACAAGCCCCCAGGGCCCACCTCCCACACCTGTGTAAACCGGGTGCGCAGGGCCTATGGGCTCCGGAAAGTGGGTCATGGTGGCACCCTCGACCCTGCGGTCAGTGGGGTCCTTCCCATCGCCCTGGGGGCGGCCACCCGACTTTTGCCCTATCTGCCGGGACTCAAGGCCTACGAAGGCACGATCCAGCTCGGTCTGCGTACCAGCAGCGATGACCTTGAAGGCGAAGTGGTGCAGCGGACCCCCGTTCCTGATCTGACGGTTGCTCGGCTCGAAACCCTGCTTGAGCCCTTCAGAGGGACCCATCTCCAGTTCCCTCCCCAGGTCTCTGCCGTCCATGTCAATGGCGAACGGGCCTACGCCCTGGCACGTCGAGGTGAAGTGGTGCACCTGGAGGCCAGGAGCGTCACCCTTCACGAACTCAGCCTCCTGAACTGGAATCCCGAACTGGGGCAGATATCCCTGAGAGTGCGCTGTTCCGCTGGCACCTACGTACGCGCCCTCGCCAGGGATTTGGGTGAACACCTGGGATGCGGTGGCGCCCTGGCCCATCTGCGCCGCAGCGAAGCCCTGGGCTTCACCCTCGCCCAGGCCGTACCCCTGGAGAACCTTGATCTGGACCCCCGGCCACCCCTGCTGGATCCCCTGCTCGCCCTGCCCCACCTTGGCCGTCGCCACTTGACGGCAGCGGAAGAGGTGGACTGGAACTGTGGGCGCCGACTCTCGGCATCAGCCAGCCACCAAGAGGACGAAGCCGTGGCGGTTCTCAACCAAGAGGGTCGGCTCGCCGGCATCGCCCGAGCCGTGGCCGGCGACCAGCTCCAGCCCCGGTTGGTGTTTCAGGCTGAAAGCTGACCTGGCCCAAGGGACGGCCGACTGGCAGGATTTTTGACGCAGGTGCCTGCCTGGAGTTCACCTGTCCACCGTTCCCCCCGCTTTCTGATGGCTGGCCATAGCAAATGGGCCCAGATCAAACGCACCAAAGCCGTCGTCGATGCCAAGCGCGGTGCAGTGTTCACCCGCTTGGGTCGGGAAATCATGGTGGCGGCGAGGGGCGGCGCCGATCCGGCCGGGAACTTCCAGTTGCGCACCGCCATTGAAAAAGCCAAGGCCGCTGGAGTACCTAATGCCAACATCGATCGGGCGATCGCCAAGGGTGCCGGCTCCAGTGGCGCCGACGCCGAACAATTTGAAGCGGTGCGCTACGAGGGCTACGGAGCGGGAGGCGTGGCCGTTTTGGTGGAAGCCTTCACCGATAACCGCAACCGAACTGCAGCGGACCTGAGGTTGGCCTTCGGCAAGCAGGGGGGCAACCTCGGCGAAACCGGATGCGTCAGCTATCTCTTTGTGCAGCGATCGGTGGTCCGTGTCGAACTGAATGGTGGCCAAAATGTTGATGAAGAGGCCTTTTTGGATCTCCTGCTCGCCCTTGCGGAAAGGGGTGGTCCTGCCGTCCTGGGCTGGCAGATCGAGGCGGATGGGGCCGAAGTCTTTGGCGAATTTGCCGACCTCGAAGCCCTCCAGGATGGTCTGAGACGGCTTGGCCTTGGGGTCAGGGAATGGGAGCACCGTTGGATACCGATCACGCCCTGTCAGCTGGAGAACACCGAATCGCTCCGAGCCTGTCTGCGCATGTTGGAAGTGATCGAAGACCTCGACGACGTTCGCAGCGTCGTCAGCAATCTGGAGATGGATGACAACCTGCTGGAACAAATGCTCGAGGCCAGCTGATTCAGGCAAGGGCGCCCAGCGGGGCTAACCCCCAAGGGCTGCCGCATCCGCCACGACAGTCACATCCGGGTGACCCTGAAGCCAGCTCGCGGGCAGATCGGCCGTTGGGGACTCCTCGAAGGCGCGGCGCAGCACCTCTGCTTTGGCCCGACCCGTTGCTACCAAGAGAATGCGGCGGGCGTTCAGAATCTCACTCAGGCCAAGGCTGATGGCCTGATCTGGCACCTGGTCCGGATCGCCCCCAAAGGCAAATGCATTGGCGTCTCGGGTGCTGGCGGTCAGGGCGACACAACGGCAGACCACTTCGGGACCACAGGGGGGTTCGTTGAAACCCACATGGCCATTGGCTCCAATGCCGAGGATTTGGAGCCCCAGACCTCCCTTGCTTGCCAGCAGGGAGGCATAACGCAGGGCCTCAGCATCCGGATCACCCCCATCGCCTCGGGGCAGCAACACGGACTGCGCTTCGAGCTGCAGGGGGGTCACCAACTGGGAGGCCATGGTGGCCGCAAAGGAGCGGGGATCCCTGGGTGCGAGCCCCACATATTCATCGAGATTAAAACTGCACCATTGCTGACGCACCCTTTGGCGCTCAGCGGCGGACCGCTGGGCGAATTGACGGGCCAGGGCGGCATAGACCGGTTCCATGGTGCGACCCGTGGCCAGGCCCAGGGGAAGATTGGGATCGGCCAACCGGGAAGCCAACAGCCATTCGGCCACCTGCTCCCCTACGGCCTCGGCATCGTCAAGCCGCAGGATCTGCGGTGAATGGCGACCCCCTTCCAGGGTCGCCGTGCCCCTTAGCCAGGCACAAGGATCAGAGGGATCTGGAGCCCAGTTCGGCGCCTTGGTAGTAATGACGCAGGATTTCTGCATGACTCTTGCCCCGCAGGGCCATGCCGTAGGCCCCCCATTGACTCATTCCTACTCCATGGCCGTAGCCATGGCCGATGGCCACCAACGTGGGCTGAGCAACCGGCTGGGCCGACCCCAGGAGCCCTTCGAGGCGAGGCAGGGGCGGTGGGGGGGGAGGCAGGCGGAACCTGAACCGAGGGGACAGACTTGGGCCCGTGGCGACCTCTGCCGTCACCCGCTCCACGGGTTCATTAACCGGACCAGCCCCAAAGGCCATCCCCTGGGGCTTGGCCGGAGCCAGGCGCTGGAAGCGCACCAGGGTGCTGCGCAAACCAAGCCGACGGCGCAATTCGGCGCCGCTCAGCACCAGCTGGCCCCCCGGGCCCGAGACACGGGCTTGGCGGATGCGCCCGGAGGACGAGGTGACCAGGGGCTCGATGGCTGTGACGCCGCCGATCTCCATGAAGGCGCGACGCAAGACCTGGGGCTCAAAGGACTGGCTCCAATTGCGCAACGGACTGACCTGGTCGAAATCGGGGACGCTGGTGAGATAGGGAAGCTGACGATTCCACATCTCGCCGCTGTTCTCGGTGCTGCCACCACTACAACTATGGAATACGGCATCAATCAGAATGCCGCGATAAAGCAACACCTGGCCATTGGTCTGGGCGACAGCCTGGCGGGTCGAGGTTGTTTCCGCCCCAGCTCCCTTGTACATCTGACTGGCCACAGTGGCCTGGAGATCAAAAAGTTGACCCGGGCGCCTTTGGGCCATGGCATAGGTACGTGCGGCCACCGCCTGGGCCCTTAGAGCAGCCAGAGGCCATTGGGCCGGCATCTCACTGCCCACCACACTGGGCAGATAATTTTCAAGGCCAATATAATTGATTGCCTGTAGGCGTTCTCCCGACGGTACGACCCGCAGACGGCCGCGATACCGGGCCTCCCCGAGGGGCACCAGGCCACCGGGAGCGGGACTGTCCACCCAGACCTCGGGCAGCTCCCCCGCCAAGACGGACGGAACGGCGGTCCGAACGACCGGCCGATTGACTTCCATACCCTTGGGCCCGGGTGCCCCCCCCAGGGTCGCAACGGACCCCTCCAGGATCACCCCCCCGGCCCCGGATCGCAGCCTCAGTCCTTGGCCGGGGCCAAGGACGTAGAGAACCTGGCCCCGGGCATCACTGAGCCTGAGGCCCGTCCCAGGGGCGCTCAGATCGATGGCTGGGGCGGCCCGCACCAGAATCCTCAGGATGGGATTCGTTCCGACGGGTCGTGCCGGGGACGCCAGCACGAGGGCCAATGGAAGGGCCAAAGCGTGACTCCAACGCCAGCCAGGAAGACAAGCCAAAGCTGGATCGATCAAGGTCTGCCATTGTGCCTCCCCTGGCCCCAGCCGACCAGGGCCCGTGGCAGCATGCGCCCCCTGGGCAGCACGGACGTGCAGGTCACCTTTCTTGGCACCAGCTCTGGGGTTCCCACCCGGGGCCGCAACGTTTCGTCGGTGGCCGTGCGGCTGCCGCAACGGGCGGAGCTCTGGCTTTTTGACTGTGGCGAAGGCACCCAGCACCAGTTTCTGCGCAGTGACCTGAGGGTTTCCCAGCTGCGGCGGATCTTCATCACCCACATGCATGGAGACCATATCTTTGGCCTGCCTGGGCTGCTGGCCAGCCTGGGGCTCGCGGGCCGCTGCCCCGGGGTCGATCTCTACGGACCCGATCCCTTGCGCGATTACCTGGAAGGGGTCCTGAGGACGTCCTCCACCCGCATTGGCTATCCCCTTCGCAGCCACCGGGTCCGCCAGGCCGCCCAGAGCGGCGAGGTCCTGCTGGACGATGGCGACTTGAGCGTGCGCTGCACCCCCCTCAACCATCGGATCCCCGCCTACGCCTACCGGATTGACCAGAAACCGCTGCCGGGACGTTTTGATGTAAACCTGGCCAGGGAATTGGGCATTCCCCCCGGTCCGATCTATGCCCAACTCAAGGCAGGACAGACGGTGACCCTGGAGGACGGTCGGGTGATCCACGGGGAACGACTCTGCGGCCCGCCTCGCCCAGGTTGCAGTTTGGTGTATTGCACGGACACCGTGTTCTGCGAAGCGGCGGTCGAGCTCTCCCGCGGCGCCGACCTGTTGATCCACGAATCGACCTTTGCCCATGGTGAAGCGGAAATGGCCATTCAGAAACAGCACTCCACCAGCACCATGGCAGCCCAAACCGCCCTGGCCGCCGGGGTGAAGCAACTGGTGCTGACCCATCTCAGCCCCAGGTACGTGCTGGGCAATCCAGTCACCCCGGAGGACCTGGAAGCCGAGGCGCGGGCCATTTTTGCTGAGACCCGGGTGGCCCGGGACTTTATGCGGCTGGACCTGACACCAGGGGGTGAAGCCGATATTGACAGCGACCCCCACGCGGACTGAGCCTGCAACAGTTCACATGGATCACGGCCCGTGCACCCACGGGCCGTGATACAAGGTCTCAGTCGCGGTCTAACCGCCAGTTCCCCGGCTTCTCCCATGGCCCCCTTCCTCCACTCAGCCCTTCGCGCCTTCGCCAAAACCTTGCTGGTTCTGCCCTTGGCGCTGCTGGTCTGCTTTGCCGGCCCTGCCACCGCCGCTCGGTGGGACTCCGCCACCCTGACGGTGCCCTCAGCGGCCAATGGCACAACAGTGACGTTCAGCGAGAAGGAAATGAAGAGCGGTCGCAAGCTGTTCAACGAAACCTGCGCCAGCTGTCACGCTGGCGGGATCACCAAGACCAACCAGAATGTGGGCCTGGATCCCGAGACCCTGGCCCTAGCCACCCCTCCCCGGGACACGGTGGATGCCTTGGTGGACTTCATGAAGAACCCCACTTCATACGATGGTGAATACAGCATCTCGGATGTTCATCCCAGCCTACGCAGTAGCGATGTTTATGTAAAGATGCGCGATCTCGATGAGGAAGACCTGCGGCTGATTGCCGGCTATATCCTTGTCGCCCCCAAGGTGCAAGGCATTCAATGGGGCGGTGGCAAGATCTACTTCTGATTGATCCCTATGACCCCTGCCTGGATGCTGGCTTTCTGACCTGGCATCCATCCCAACCCCCAGACCCATCAGGGCCTGGGGGTTGATCTTTGTCTGGCTCCATCGATGCCGGCAATTTGCTATACCACCATTCCTGCAACGGAGCCGGCAGCCGCTGGGGAAACAGGGTGATCACTGTCGGAGTGGGACGGGAGCCTGGTTGCAGCAATTCCACCGAGTAGGAGGGGCAGCGCCTTGCCGCCAGGTCTGGCACGAAGCGACGGCCGATGCGTCGCCAACTGGGTTCCTTACTCCGCCAGGCCAAGCGGCAACAGGGCCAAGGCAACTCTTCACGATCAAAGAGGCGGCAGCAAGGTCCCAGGACCCGAAAGCTGAACTGGCCTCCGGGACTGGCATGTTCACTGCCGAATTCCAACAAGCCGTGGACCTGAACAGTCATAAAAAAGCCACCCGGCTGGGTGGCGACGGGAGATGAACTGGACGAACGCTGAATCGCGATTTCGAACTCAGTACAGCTCTTCTTCGGCGTGGGTCTTGATCGTGCAGTCGGAGGTGGGGTAAGCCACGCAGGTCAACACGAAACCGCCCTCGATTTGGTCGTCATCAAGGAAGCTTTGATCGGATTGGTCAACGGTGCCGGCGGTGAGCTTGCCTGCGCAGGTGGAGCAGGCACCAGCGCGACAGGAATAAGGGAGGTCGATGCCCTGTTCTTCAGCAGCATCAAGGATGTACTGGTCGTCAGGAACCTCAATGGTCTTGTTGAGGCCTTCGCTCTCGTTGATGAGGGTGACCTTGTAGGAAGCCATGAAAGGGAGTGAAGCTCACAGGCGACGGTGGAGCCGTGCCTGAAGGACGTGCCCTTCCTACACCCGCTGGGGGGGATTCCCAGCGGTCTTGGGCCCGCAGGCTGGGAAGGCCAATCAAAAGGCCTGAAGTGATCAGCGTGTCTTATGCAACATCACGCCGTATCTCCAGGCGCATCAATCCCCAACTCTCCTGGCGCGCCACCAATTGGGCCCGCCAGCCCTGGGCCGCCAACACCTTCTCCAGGCCAGGGGCCTGGTCCACCAGCAAGCCACTCAGGAAACCCACCCCTGCCGGAGCCAGCAAGGAACGGAAGGAGGGGCTGAGGGCCTCGATCACGGGGGCCAGGATGTTGCAGAGCAACAAGTCGGCGGGGCGGCCCTCCAGCAGGATTTCCAGGGTGCTGGCGGAGCCGAGGGCGAGGCGCAGCTGGGCTGGGGCCAGCGACCCATCGCCCACCGTGAAATCGTTGAGGCGCGCATTCTCAGTGGTGGACCGTATGGCCAGGCTGTCGGTGTCCACCGCCGCCACTTGGCAGGCACCCAGCCGCAGGGCGGCCAAGGCCAGGATGCCGCTGCCGCAGCCCAGATCGGCGACCCGCAGACCCTCCAGGGGGGCTAGGGCCCCAAGACCGCCCCGTTGCTCCGCCAAGGCTTCCAGAGCTTCGAGGCAGAGGCGAGTGGAGGGATGGCTGCCGGTGCCGAAGGCGCTGCCCGGATCCATCCGAATCGGCCGACGATGGGCCTGATCTGCGGGGGCCTCAAGCCAGGCCGGCAGTATCAACAGCGTCTGGCCGACGGGATCGGGTTGCCAGTGCTGCTTCCAGGAAAGACTCCAGTCTTCGTCGTCCTGGCGATGCCACGCCAACGGCGGCAGGGAGAGGCCAAAGGGCTCTCCCAGGGGCGCCAAGGCCCGCGCCAGTTCGACCCGTTCGGGGGCAGGCCAGTCGATTTCGGGCAGCCAAGCCAGGAGCAGGCAGCGCTGGGGGCTTTCCGGCCGATGGGTGAGGGCCACCCGGGAAATGCCAAGTGTTGGCAACTTCCAGAGCAAGGATTCCTCCAGTTCCGGCGCACAGACCATCTCCAGACGCCACCAGGCCATGGCCCCAGATCCCTGGGCACCAGCCAGGCCTGGGGAACCGTCGCCGGGGGGGAAGGCAGGCTCTGGGGTCGGCCCCATCACAGGGTCACCGGATGGGCCTCCTTAATGCCCTCGATAGCGTGAATGGAACTCAGGAGTTCGGAAGGGATGGGATCATCGATCCCCACCACCATGACGGCATCGCCGCGCACGATGCGCCGGCCCACCTGCATCGAAGCAATGTTGACGTTGTGTTCGCCCAGCAGGGAACCCAACTGACCAATAATGCCAGGCATATCGCGGTGACGGGTGAACAACATGTGGCTGCTGGGAACCACATTCACCGGGAAATCATCGATGGAGATGATGCGCAATTCGCCATCACTGAACACGGCCCCGGTGACGGAGTGGTGGCCCTTGACCCCGTCGCAACTGAGGCGCAGCGAACCACCAGCAAAATCCCGGCTGGCTTCATCCTTCACTTCCAGCACCTTGATGCCCCGATCACGGGCCTCCAGGGCGGCGTTGACGAAATTGATGCTGTCGCCCAAGGCCGTGGACAGCACACCCTTGAGGGCCGCCACCACCAGGGGCTGGGAAGGATGGGCCGCGAAGTCACCCTGCAAGCGCACTTCCAGGGCGCCGATCTGGCCGCCCGAAAGCTGGCTGAGCAGTTGGCCAAGGGTTTCAGCCAGCTGCAAATGGGGTTTGAGCTGGTCCATCACTTCCGGCGTCAGGCCTGGAATGTTGACGGCACTGCGGGCGGGCAGCCCCAAAAGCACATCCCGAATCTGTTCGGCCACATCAATGGCCACGTTTTCCTGCGCTTCTTCGGTTGAAGCCCCTAGGTGCGGAGTCAGGATCAGCCGCTCTTTGACCTGGCGCAACGGGGAGTCGGCAGCCAGGGGTTCCTTGGCATAAACGTCGAGGGCAGCGCCAGCAATCACCCCGGTTTCGACCGCCTCAGCCAGCGCCGCCTCATCGACGATGCCGCCCCGGGCGCAGTTCACCAGCCGGGCGGTGGGTTTCATGGTGCGCAGCAGCTCGGCATTGACCAAATTTTCGGTCTCCGGGGTGCGGGGTAGGTGCAGGGTGATGTAATCCGCTTCGGCAAACAACTGGGGCAGGGACAGGAGCCTCACCTGCATTTGCTGGGCACGATCCGGCGAGACAAACGGGTCGTAGGCGGTCACATCCATGCCCATGGCCCGGGCCACCCGGGCGACATGGGAACCGATCTTGCCGAGACCCACAACCCCCAGGGTCTTCTTGTAGAGCTCATTGCCGACGTAGGTCTTGCGATCCCAGCCCCCCGCCATCGTGCTGGCATGGGCATGGGGCACATGGCGCGAGAGGGACAACATCAAGGCCAGGGCTTGCTCGGCGGCAGCGATGGTGTTGCCCTCGGGCGAATTGACGACCAAAACGCCACGGCGGGTGGCGGCCTTGACATCGACATTGTCGACGCCAACGCCGGCACGGCCAATGATGCGCAACTTGGTAGCCGCTTCAATCACAGGCGCCGTCACCTGGGTGCCGGATCGGATCATGAGGGCGGCGTAATCGCCGATCAGGCCAATCAGCTCGTCCTGAGACAGGCCCGTGCGCACATCCACATGGGCGACCTGGGAAAGAATGTCAATCCCAATCTGGTCGATGGGATCGGAGACCAGAACCTTTGTCATGTCGGGCCAATGGTGTGCCCCTGGGGAGCGTGAAGGAGGGGGCAGCCCGATGGGGCTTGCCGGGGGTGCAGTGTAGTGAGCTACTTGACGGCGCCCGCGGTGGGCGGGGGGGTTTGGTGTCCTTGAACGTGGTGGTGGTGCTGGATGACCAGGAGCGGTTGCGAGCCCTGCGGGATGAACTGGCTGCAGCGGAACCTCCCCTGCAGCAATTGGTGGCCATTGGCCCCGGCGAAACGGATCCGGCCACGGTCGAAAGGCTGGATCCCACCACGGCCCGCCGCCGCCGCCAGCGCTCAATGGCCCGCTGGCTGCTGCCCTTCGGCTTCCTGGCGGGCCTCACGTTCACCCAGATCACGGATCTGCAAACCTTCTCCGCCCTGGGTCCTTGGGGCGAACCCGTGATTGGCGGACTGCTGGGATTGGTTTCCGGCTGGATGGGCAGCTTTGCCGCCGCCTTCAGCGTGGCTTCCGAGGATGCCGACCGGGTACGGGGCTTGCGCAATCGACTGGAGGAAGGCCAGTGGCTGCTGCTCCTGGAGCCAGCGGCCGGCCAAGACATTCCTTGGACCACCTTGCAACGGGCCCGGCCCAAGGCGGTGGTGCGGCTGGGGGAGACTTAGCAGTCGGTTAAAAGTTCAAGAATGCCTTTGCGAGAAACCTTGTCGGAGGGGAGCCCGTTGGCCCTGGCCCTCGAGCCAGTGGTGGCGGCCGCCGAAGCGGCCCTGCGGACCTGGCAACCCATCTGGACAGGTTTCCTGAGCGCCGCAGTGCGCGAGGAAGCGGAAATCCGGCTGAAGGCCCTCAGTGAGCTCAGCTTGATCAGCGATGGCGGCTATCCCGGTAGCGAACGCCGCCAACTGCTGCTGCAACGCAGTGAAGCCTTAGTGCCGGCGCAAGATCAGCCCCCCCCGGTGCTGGGGCTGGAGATCGCCGGGAACTTTCTTTTTGATCCCGCCGCCGCCGCGGATTTCCGCCAGGCCCTGGTCAGCGCCGGCGCCCAGGACGAGCAAATTGGCGATCTCTGGCCCCGCGGTGACCGGGGGGCCCAGGCCATCGTCGGCGCCGAGCTGGCCCAGAAACTGGACGGCATGGAGGGGCTGGTCCGCACCGTGGCGGTGCGCTTCGAAGCGCGGCCCCTAGCGGAACTGGCCCTGCCAGCACCGCGGGCCCAGCGCGACCTGCACACGGTGGAGGCTTCCCAGCGCCTGGATGCGGTGGCCTCCGCAGGATTCGGCCTCTCCCGCAACCGCATGGCGACCCTGATACGGGAGGGGTCTGTCCGCATCGACTGGAAGGTGGTGACCAGCCCCAGCCGGGCACTGGCGGTGGGGGATCGGGTGCAGCTGGAAGGTCGGGGAGAGTTAAGGGTCGAGGGCGTCAGTGAAACGAAACGGGGTCGCTGGAGGATCCATCTGGTTCGCTCCTAACGCCAGCCGATGGTTCTGGTTGGCGCGGCGGCTACGGTTTAGGTCCTGCCGTCGCAGGAAGGCCGACTGAGCTGGTGCTAATTTCAGTTCGTCGGACGAAACGTTGAATGACGTTCCTCGGCAGCCCAACGGCCACCTGGTTTCCAGGCGATTAGTCGGGCGATTAGCTCAGAGGTAGAGCACTACCTTGACACGGTAGGAGTCACTGGTTCGATTCCAGTATCGCCCATCTTTCTTACTCCTTTTGGCAGGTTTTCCTATGGCCACCGAGGACCTCCCAACGACCATGGTCCTGGGGCTCGGTAGGTCCGGCATCGGTGCCGCACGGCTGCTGCGTTCCCAGGGCCATGGGGTCTTGATTGTCGAAAGCCGAAACAACGATGCCCTACGGGCCCAGGCGGAAAGCCTGGCCAGCGAAGGCATCGAGGTGCTTCTGGATGCCCCCCTGACCCCTGACACCTTCGGGGGCCTGCCCAGACCCGTGCGGGTGGTGGTCAGCCCCGGAATCCGCTGGGACCATCCCCTGCTGCAGGCCTGGCGGGGCGAGGGCATTCCGGTGGAAGGCGAACTCAGCTCCACGTGGCGCGCCACGGCCGGAACCCCCTGGATCGGCATCACCGGCACCAACGGCAAGACCACGGTGACCCATCTCGTGCATCACCTCCTCAGGGAAGCCGGACGGGATGCGCCCCTTTGTGGCAATGTCGGCTTTTCGGCCGCCGAACTAGCCTTGCAACGCCAGGCTTCCGGCGCCAAGCCTCCGGACTGGTTGGTGGTTGAAGTGAGCAGCTATCAGATCGAGGCGGCCCCGGAATTGGCACCCGCCATCGGCGTGTGGACCACCCTCACCCCCGATCACCTGGAACGCCACGGCACCATCGAGGCCTACCGGGCCATCAAACGGGGCCTGATCGAACGATCCCAGAGGCGCATCCTGAATGCCGACGATCCCGACCTGCGCTCCCAGGCGCCGAGCTGGGATCGGGTCGACTGGGTCACAGCGGGTTCCGCCAGGGATCTGCCAGCGGGTCTCGATCCCCTGCTTTCGATCGAGAACGGCCAGGTTCAAGGACGCTCAGGCCCCCTGTTTGCCGCCGACTGCCTGGCCATGCCAGGGGCCCACAATCGCCAGAACATGCTGCTGGCCACGGCGGTGGGCCTGCACGCCGGCCTCACTGCGGCGCAGATGGAGAGGGCCTTGCGGTGCTTTCCCGGTGTGCCCCATCGCCTCGAACGCCTGCGGCAGCTTGGTGAAATCACCTGGTACAACGACAGTAAGGCCACCAACTACGACGCCGCCGAGGTAGCCCTCAAGGCTTTGACAGCCCCCCTGGTGGTCCTGGCCGGAGGCCAGGCGAAACAAGGGGACGCCAGAGGCTGGTTGGCCCAACTGCGCCAGCAGGCGGCAGCTGTTGTGGTCTACGGGGCGGCGGCCGAAGAATTTGAAGCCCTCCTGCACCAAGACGGCTACCCCGGCCCATTGCATCGGGTCGCTGGACTGGAGCAGGCGGTACCCCTGGCGGCTGGCCTGGCGGCCGACCTGGCCACAGCCAGCGGCAAGGCCAGCGTGCTGCTGTCGCCGGCCTGTGCCAGCTTCGATCAATACAGCGATTTCGAGGCCCGTGGCGACCATTTTCGGGCCCTTGTGGCCGCCCTCTGATCCTTTCGCCTTTCTGGAACGCCATGGCCCACTGGTTGATGAAAAGCGAACCAGATGTCTTCGGTATTGATCATCTCAAGGCCGAAGGAACCACCCTCTGGGATGGCATCCGCAACTACCAGGCCCGCAATTTCATGCGCACGATGGCCATCGGTGACCGGGCTTTTTTCTATCACTCCAATATCACCCCTCCCGGCATTATCGGCCTGATGGAAGTGGTGGAGGTTGGACTCCCTGACCCCAGTCAATTTGATCCGCAATCGAAATACTTCGATCCCGCCTCAAAGCCGGAAGCTCCGCGTTGGGATTGTGTACGGCTGAAATATCTGGCCACATTCGCCCCGCTGTTGGCCCTAGATCGACTGCGCGAAGAGTTCACCCCCGAAGAATTGGCGGTGGTGCGTCGCGGCAACAGGCTATCCATTTTGCCGGTGCCCGAGGCCTGCGCGACCCGTCTTTATGAATTGCTGGGGGCACCGAGCTAGGCCGCCTCAGCAATGCCGATGGGAGGCTCCCAGCTCGTCTGTCTCAGCCGGGGCAAGGCACAGGGCCGCCAAGGCCGCCGCAAATGCCGCTGTCGCCCCAGCCTCCCAATGCCCTTCCAGGCCCCGAACCCCGAGTTCCGGAGTCAGGACGAACCCCATGGACCACTGGGTTCGATCTCCCTCCAGGGTCAACCAAAGCCGGCCTCCAGCCAGGGGCGTCTCCAATTCGAGGCTCAAGGACTCTTCCGCCATCAATTGATCCACCAAGTCAGCATGTTGTTGAACCAACCTGGCGACAGCCCCTTGAAAGACCTGGGCCTCGGCCAGACTCAATTCCGCCGCCCAGTGACGACCCCCCACCAAGAGGGGAAAGGGTTGCCTCAGGGGATTGAACGCCAGGCGCCAACCTTCCCCTTCCCTAACCTGCACGGCGCGATCAGCCGGGCAGCAGGTCAGGTTGGTCCTGCTCATCACTGAGCTCGATGATGGCCCTCTGAACAGGTTTGATCATCGAATCGTCGAGCAGTCCGTCAAAATCATCGAAACGTCGTTGCTTGGCCCGGAAGGCGATGCGCACCGTGGTGAGATAACGATTGCTGGAATGACGAATCAGGCTTTCGGCCCGCTTGGCCAGTTCCTTGGGGTTCAGATCACTGCTGGTCAGCATTTCGGAAGGCTTCTTTAGTGCCAACTTAGGGCAGCGCCCACGGCGGCCTGGACAGGCTGCCCATGGACGGGCCGACCCACCACCCCCCTGCCGTTGACCCCTTTCCTATGCCGGGCACCCTCGCCATTGATCTCGGCAGCAGCACCACGGTGGTGGCCTGGCAGGAGGCCGGAGCACCGCCCCGGATCCTGGACCTGCCCCCCTACAGCGGCTCCAACCCCACGACCATTCCGAGCCTGCTCTGGCTCAGCCATCCCCAGCAGAGCCGCCCCCTGATCGGCCGCCAGGTGCTCGACGCCGGTCTGGCCGACCAACCAGGCCCGGGGCTCCTGCGGGATTTCAAACGGCGAATCGGCCAGAGTGCCGCCAGCGCTGGGCCCTGGCCGGAGCGGGACCAGACCCGGGAAAGCCAGGATCTCCCCTGGCTGGATCCCGAAGCGGCAGGGGCCCTCCTGCTGCGCTGTGTCTGGGAGGCCCTGCCGGCCGAACTGAACCCCGATCGCCTGGTGCTGACCGCCCCCATCGAGACCTACCGGGGGTACCGCCAGTGGTTGGAGCGGGTCAGCCGGGATTTGCCCGTGGCCGAAGTGGCCCTGGTGGACGAACCCACCGCTGCGGCGATCGGCGCCGGTCTGCCCCCTGGCAGCACGGTGCTGGTGGTCGACGGGGGGGGCGGCACGATCGATCTTTCGCTGGTGGCGCTGGAAGGGGGCGAGGGTCGGGCGGCTCCCATCGCCCAGCTGCTGCGCTTCGCAGGGCGCAACCTTGGGTCCAGCGGCCAGGCCCTGCGAACGGCCCGGGTCATCGGCAAAGCGGGGGTGGCCCTGGGGGGACGCGATCTGGACCGCTGGATCGCCTGCCATCTATGCCCCGATGTCACACCGGACCCGGCCCTGCTCACGGTGGCCGAAAAGCTCAAATGTCGCCTCAGCGCTAGCGACGAAGCCCTGGGACTTTGGGTGGATCCAACCGGCATCACCCGGGAGCTGCGCCTCAATCGCCCCCGCCTGGAAAAGCTCCTGGTGGAAAGGGGCCTGTTGGACCAGCTGGACGCCCTACTCGAATCCGTGCTGGCGTCCGCCCGCAGCGAGACCCTGGCCGGTCCCGCCATCGCTGCGGTGTTACCGGTGGGGGGCTGCAGCCAGCTGCCCTTGCTGCGCCGTTGGCTGCAGGAGCGGCTCCCCGGGGTGCCCCTAAATGGGGCCAGGCCGATCGAAGCCGTCGCCATGGGGGCGCTGGCCCTCACCCCCGGGGTGACCCTGCGGGATGTGCTGGCGCGGGGAGTCTCCCTGCGTTGCTGGGACCAACGCTCCGGTCAACATCGCTGGCATCCCCTATTCGTGGCCGGCCAGGCGTGGCCTACCGAACAGCCCCTGGAAGTGGTAATTGCCTGCAGCAAGGACGACCAGGCGGAATTGGAGCTGGTGCTGGGGGAACCGCTGCCCAAGGAGCGTCCGGAGGTGATGTTCATCGATGGTTTGCCGGTTCTGAACCAACGGCGAGCCGGCCAGCCGCGGGTGGAAACCTGGCCGGCAGCCGCCCTAACCCTGCCCCTGGCCAGCCCAGGGCACCGGGGAGAGGACCGCCTGCGCCTGCGCTTCCACATCAATGCCAGTGGCCAATTGCTGCTGGAGGCGGAAGATTTGAGCAGCGGCGAGCAGCATGGGCCCCTGTGTCTGGGTCCAGTGCGCTGACGCCCCAGCAGCCGCTGCAAAGCGACCATGGAAGCTGCCTGATCGCAAGTCGCCGTCCATGGACAGGAATGGTCCCCACCCTGTGCCGACTGCCTCGCCTGACCCCCAACGCCCGTGGAGGCTCCTGGGGGTTGGCCTGGGCCTGGGCCTGGCGGCGGCGGGACTGGTGATTGCGCTGGATCCCCAGTCCCCCAGCCGCCGCCCAGACCGCCTGCCAAGCCAAAAACCATGCTCGCCCGGGGGGCCCTGCCCCGAGACCAGGACCACTGCCACCAGGGCGAGTGCCACCCTGCGACAGGAGGCCCTGCGCCACTTCAACCAGGGAGATCCCGAGGGGGCCGTGGCGACCCTCGCCCGCCTCGGCCAAACCAACCCAACCGAAGCAGCCGTGCTGCAGCAAGCGCTGCGCAGCAACTGGAACCGCAACCGACTGGAGGCCGCCCGGGCCGAACGTTTAGCCGCAGCAGGCCAATGGTGGGAGGCGCTCGATGCCCTCAACCGCCTGGACCACCCCTGGTGGCAACGGCATAGCCAGGCGCTGCGTCGTCGGGTGGAGCAGGGGGCTGCGGCCCTGGAGCAGGAGCATGACCAACACAGCCACGGCCCTCACCCCGAAGGGGTGCCCACCGAGCGGCTCGATGCCGAAGTGCAGAAGCGCCTCCAGCTTGGCCTGCCCCAGTGGCAGGCTTTTAAGGAGGGTTGTGATGCGGTGGGGGGCGAGGTGCTGGAAGAGGGTCCGGAAGTGAATTGCACGCCCCGCAGAGGTCAGCAGCGGCCATGACAGGATTGATAACCAGCAAGCGACATCGGTTCATGCAGGCAGGCGACCAGGTCAGGGTGAGCAGCAATGTGGTGGTTTACACCCATCCGGAACATCGGGGCGCGGCCCATGACCTTCAGGGTCAGCAGGGAGAAGTGGTCCAAGTGCTGGAAGACTGGAAAGGGCGGCCCATCAGCCCAACCCTGCCGGTGATCGTGGCCTTCGGCCGTTTCCGCGCCCATTTCAGAGCCGACGAGCTTTCGCCCCTCTGATATCCCAGAAGGTCTGACCTCGGCGGACCTCAGATGGGCGGACTGGGACGGATCAGATAGACCCCTTCCTCGCCATCGACGGATTGGAGGCAGAGCTGGATGGTCTCAAGCCGGGTGGTGGGTACCACACGACCGCAGAAATCAGGCTGGATGGGGAGTTCTCGATGGCCCCGATCCACCATCACCACCATTTGAACCCGATGGGGACGGCCCCAGCTCTGCAAGGCCTCTAGGGCCGCCCGAACGGTGCGCCCCGTGAAGATCACGTCATCCACCAGCACCACGTGTCGCCCATCCAGGCTCACCGGAAGCTGGGTGGCCTCCACCAGTCTTGTGCCGACGCGCTCGAGATCATCGCGATAGAAGGTGGGGTCCAGACTGCCGTGGGCAACGGCATGGCCGCCAATCAGCTCAAGTCGATCCGCAAGGACCTGGGCCAATGCCACACCGCGGGTCGGGATTCCCAACAGCACAAGGGCTTCGGGATCGACAACACTCTCGAGAATCTGCGATGCCAGGCGATCCAGGGTGCGGGATAGTTCAATATTGGAGAGAATCTGAACGCGGTTCCCGGGCCCTTGCTCCAAAACAGCCGGCGCAGACATAGGAGCGGAGCCTTTGAGCTAAACAAAGCCCATGCTAAGTGGCCCATGTGACCAAAACCTGACGCCAGGCGTCCGGAAAGGAGGTTTGAGAAGAGCGGGCTGTAAGTTGGCAGCGAATGCAAATTCTTTAAGGAGCGGGCCTTCGGGTGATTTCAGTTCCTTCTCCCAAACAAGCATCCATCGGCCATGAAGGGGGCGACGGGTCTGGATCGATGGCGGTAATCCCGGAACCGAGGCCCAGTCTTGACCATCAACGCCCAATAGCTCCAGTCGTTCTGGCCATCCTGGATGGCTGGGGATTCCGAGAAGAAGACGACCACAATGCCGTGCGCAGTGCCGATACCCCGGTGATGGATGCCCTTTGGCACGCCTATCCCCATACCCTGATCGCGGCCAGTGGGGCCGCCGTAGGGCTGCCTGACAACCAGATGGGCAATTCCGAGGTGGGCCATCTCACCATCGGCTGTGGTCGCATCATTCGCCAAGAACTTGTGCGGATCAGCCAGGCGGTCAAGGATGGCAGCTTGGCGGCCAATCCGGTGCTCAATGCTGCCGGAGACAACCTGCTGGCCAACGGTGGCCGGCTGCATCTGATCGGTCTGTGTTCCGATGGAGGGGTTCACAGTCACGTCGAACATCTGGGCGGATTGCTGCGCTGGGCCGCGGCAAGAGGCCTCAAAGAAGTGTGCATCCACGCCATCACCGATGGTCGGGACACACCAACCAACAGTGCCCCCCATTTTCTGGCCCGCATTCAGCAGCTTATTGATGCGTCGGGCGTCGGCCATCTCACCACCCTCTGCGGTCGCTACTGGGCGATGGATCGCGACAACCGTTGGGATCGGACGGAAAAAGCCTATCGACTGCTCACCGAACCCTCGGAGCCATCCCCTCTATCACCAGCCGAAATTCTGGAAGCGTCGTATAGCAATGGGGTCAGTGATGAGTTCCTTGAACCGGTGCGCTTATCCCCTGAGCTGATCGAGGCAGGCGACACGTTCATCTGCTTCAATTTCCGCCCAGATCGTGTAAGGCAGTTGGTCAGAGCCTTGGTTCTTCCCGAATTCGAAGCCTTCCCCCGCGAGCGGCTCAATCCGCTGCACATTGTCACGTTCACCCAATACGAACAGGGTCTACCCGTCGCCATTGCCTTCCCCCCCGAATCCCTCGAAGGCCTGCTAGGCCAAGTCGTCTCAGAGCAGGGACTCAGGCAATTGCGTACGGCCGAAACAGAAAAATACCCCCATGTCACCTATTTCATGAATGGGGGAATCGAACAGGCCTTCCCCGGTGAAGACCGCCATCTAGTGCCCTCACCACGGGTCGCCACCTATGACCAATCCCCGGCCATGTCGGCCGAGAAACTGACGGATAGCTGCATCGCTGCCGTCCAGAAAGGCATTTATTCCCTAGTGGTCATCAACTACGCCAACCCAGACATGGTTGGACATACCGGCCAGATGCAAGCGACCACCGAAGCCATCACCACAGTCGATCGCTGTATCGGCCGACTTCTGGAGGCCACGAACCGCATGGGAGGCACGATGCTGATCACCGCCGACCATGGCAATGCCGAAGTCATGCAGGGACCCGATGGTCGCCCCTGGACCGCCCACACCACCAACCCGGTCCCGGTGATTCTGGTGGAAGGCGAACAGCGAAAACTGCCTGGCCATGGAACCGATGTGCGCCTTCGCGATCACGGAGGTCTCTCCGACATCGCCCCTACGTTGCTGGAAATTCTGGGTCTGCCCAAGCCCGCTAGGATGACGGGGAACTCATTGATTGAGCCCCTGGGTAGCCCCCAGAGCGTTCGCAGCCTGACTTCTGCGGCTAGCAGCTGAGATCCAAGTCAGGGCCCCATCACTTTGGGGGTTTCACCTCCACAACCGAGACCAACCATGCTGCGCACGATTGTTTCTTCCGTGTGGATGCTTTCAGCCGCCCTCCTCATCACCAGCGTGCTGTTGCACAGTCCCAAGGGCGATGGCATGGGCGGCCTCTTCTCCACTGGAGGCTCGATGTTCACGAGTGCCCGTAGTGCCGAAGCCACACTCAACCGCGTCACCTGGACCCTGCTTGGCCTGTTCCTGGGGCTGGCGGTGGTCCTGAGTGCCGGTTGGGTGGGCTGAATCCATGGCAGGTACCAGTCGTCGTTTTGCCTTAAAAACCCTTTTAGAGCGAGGTCTGGCGCCCTTGGTTTCAATTCCTTTTTTATGGCGAAGAACCGAGAGTGCCGAAGCCGCGGCTCCATCAAGCACTAATGCCCAGTGGCAACGCAGTGAAGCCGATTGGAAAAAGAGGCTCAGCCCTGCCGCTTTCCAAGTGCTGCGGCAGCATGGCACCGAGAGACCCTTCAGCAGTGCCCTGTACCAGGAGCAACGAACCGGTCAATATCTCTGTGCCGGCTGCCAACTGCCGCTGTTTGGCTCCGAAACCAAATTCGACAGTCACACGGGGTGGCCCAGCTTCTGGCAACCGCTGAGCAACGCCATTGTGACCAGCCAAGACTTCCGGCTGATCATTCCACGCACGGAATACCATTGTCGGCGCTGCAGCGGACATCAGGGCCATGTCTTCAACGACGGGCCCCGGCCCACTGGCAAGCGCTACTGCAACAACGGTGTCGCCCTGAGCTTCAAAGCCTCCAAGGCCGGTTAAAAACGGTGCCCAGCCGCCATTTGAGGTCCCCTTTGGACGTAACAGATGATTGCGGCGGCCAAGCCAGGGGGGAAATGGGGACAGGCTTGGTAAAGTTTTGGGGCACTGACCAGCGGCATGGGCAGCCCAATCAACCTAGAAACGTTTCTAGCCAGAGCCAAGGCCCGTTTTAATCAACATTACGACTACAGCGGCATTGTCTACAGGAGCTATAAAAGTCCCATTCTGATCCGGTGCAAAACCCACCCTGTCAAACCAATAAGTATTACCCCTGAGAAACATCTTCAGACCTCTGGAGGCTGTAAGTTTTGTCTTCGAGAAAGCCGAATTCGCATGTTAGATCGTGAACTACTGCGGGAACCTGCCGTTCGTCCCGAGATCCTCAGCGATACCCTACCCATGAAG
>CAMCQR010000010.1 GCA_945877115.1 Synechococcus sp. UW140
GTGATGGTGTGTGTAGCCATGACCAAGTCAGTTTGGGCAGCTCCAGGTTATGGGGCAAAGGCCTCGCTGGTCAGTGATTGTCATCACCAGCCCACCAGCCTTCAGCCCCTGGGTCCTTCATGGCCGTTCCGTTGCGCCCCAGGAGCTGGCATGTTCGATGGACACCAGAGCCGGTGCAAACAGAAAGACCGTTTCCCCCAGCCGCTCCGATTGGCCATCAATGGCAAACACCCCACCGGAGACAAAATCAATCACCCTCTGGGCCTCATCCGGATCCATCGAACCCAGGTGCAACACCACGGTCTTGAGATCCTGCACCGCCTTCAGCGCCAGCGGTGCATCCTCAAAACGGGCGGGGGTCATCACCACCACCTCGGGTAACCGCAAACCGAACGGGGTCTCCATGGACGGACTAGAAAGGGTCGCTGGAAACGGGCGTCCTGGCGACGTCCGGCGGCGGGGCGCCACCGTAGGCGAAATTTGCCAATCTCCTGCCTGTGGTTGACCCTGTCCTGGCACCTGGTTCCTCCAGGTCCATTCACCAGAGCGGTCTGGCCCTGCGCCACTGGCCCCACTGGCTGCAGCAGCAGACCACTGCGGAGCTGCAACCGGAGCATCTGCTGACCCACCTGCGCCAGGAGATCCCCTGGCAGCAACCCAAGATCCGCGTCTATGGCCGCCTCCATCCCATCCCACGCCAAAGCTGCTGGATCGGCGACGGGGGCTGCCAATACCGCTATAGCGGCCTGCTGCAGACCCCCGAACCCTGGAGCGCCCCGCTGTTGGCCCTCAGGCAACTGCTCGATGGATGCCTGGGCTGTGGCTTCAACAGCCTGTTACTCAATCGCTATAGGGATGGGCTCGATCGCATGGGCTGGCATGCGGATGATGAACCGGAGCTGGTGGCCGATCACCCAATTGCCTCGATCAGCCTGGGGGTGAGCCGCAGCCTGCGCTTCCGGCCCAAACCAGCCCCGGCAGGCCACGGGGACGCCCCTCCCTTTTCCCTGGAATTGGCCAATGGTGATCTCTTGGTGATGGACGCTCCAACCCAGCAACATTGGCTCCATGCCCTCCCCGAGCGTCGCCGGGTGGCGGGCGAACGCATCAACCTCACCTTTCGGCGCATCCGAACCTCCTAGGGCGGTCTAAGTGACCTAGGCCGATCGTTCAAGCGAGAACGGCGATGGCGTCGATTTCGACGCGGGCACCCTTGGGTAGGGCCGCCACCTGGACACAGGCCCTGGCGGGCGACACCCCCGCCCCAAACATCTCGGCATAAAGGCCGTTGACCGTGGCGAAATCGGCCAGAGCGGCCAGAAACACCGTGGTGCGAACCACCTGGCTGGGCCGGGCCCCAGCGGCAGCCAGCACCGCCGCCAGGTTCGCCAGCACCTGGCGGGTCTCGAGGGCCACATCGCCCTCCCCCACCAGGATTCCCGTGGTCGGATCCAGGGCGATCTGGCCAGAACAAAACAGCAAATTGCCCGCCCTCACGGCCTGGTTGTAGGGACCGACCGGAGCCGGGGCCTGGGCGGTTTCGATGGCCTCCAGGGAGGACAGGGGAAGGGAACCCATGGCGGGAAATGGCGGTCGGGAGGCTGTGGGGCGAGCTTATGGCGTTCCGCCGCGGGACTCAGCCCCTCCAGTCATTGCGGCTGGCGCGCAAATCAGCCATTTCAGCCACCGAACCGCTGCGCACAAACAGGTTGGTGGCCCGCTCCAGGCCAATCGAGCTGGGCACCGTGGGCCGGTCGGCCGCCCGCTGGTCCAATACCGCCGCCAGCCGTTCAACAATCGGGCGGTCCTCGGGACGGCAGCTGAGGGCCCAGCGCAGGTTGGTTTCCGTGTATTCGTGGGCGCACCACACCCGGGTGTCAGCGGGCAAGGCCGCCAGCCGCTGCAATGAATCGTGCATCTGGGCGGGCGTGCCCTCGAACAATCGACCGCAACCGCCGGCAAACAGGGTGTCCCCGCAGAACAACTCGGCGTTGTAGCCGGGGCCGCCGGGCAGGTAGTAGGCCAGATGGGCGCTGGTGTGGCCCGGCACCGCCATCACCTCAACGGCGCGCCCCAACAGCGTGAAACGGTCTCCATCGCCCAGGGAATCGCTCTGGAAGGGAATGCGTTCCCGATCGGCGGCGGCGGCATAGACCCGGGCGTGGGGCCAGCGACGCAGCAATTCGACCGTGCCACCGATGTGGTCGCTGTGGTGGTGGGTCTGGAGCACGGCCACCAGCTCCAACTGCTGGGCCTCCAGCCAAGCTGCCACCGGCGCCGCCACGGCGGGGTCGACCACCACCGCCTGATGCTCGTCGTGGAGCACCATCACATAGTTGTCGCTCAGGACGGGCAGCAGGGCCACGGCACGGGCGGGCAGCGGCGCGGAGACCGTTGCGGCAGGCGACCCGGGGAGCGACATCGTTAAAGTCCATTGGCGGCACTCCCATGATGACCGCTCCGCGGGAGCTCCCCATGATCACCGTCGCCCTGGCCAAAGGCGCCCTGCTTAAAGATTCAGTGCGGCGCTTCGCCAAGGCGGGTCTCGATTTCTCAACCCTGCTCGATCCGGATAACCGCTTATTGATGGTCCCCAGCGCCTGCGGCAGCGCCCGGGCCCTATTGGTGCGCAACGCCGATGTGCCCGTCTACGTGGCCTATGGCCAGGCCCAGCTGGGGGTGGTGGGTTACGACGTGCTGCGGGAACACCAGCAGCCGGTGGCCCAGCTGCTGGACTTGGGCTTCGGTGGCTGTCGCATGGCCGTAGCAGTGAAGGCCAGCAGTGGTTATCGCCGCGCCATCGACCTGCCGGCCCATTGCCGCGTCGCCAGCAAATTCACCCGCTGCGCCGAGGCCTTTTTCAGCTCCCTGGACCTGCCTGTCGATCTGATTCACCTCACCGGTTCGGTCGAACTGGGCCCCCTGACCGGGGTGTCCGAAGCGATCGTTGATCTGGTGGCCACGGGTCGCACCTTGCAGGACAACGGCCTGGTGGCGATCGAAGATCTGTTCCACAGCACCGCCCGCCTGGTCGGCCATCCCCTGGCCCTGCGCCTTGATGACGGGCGCCTGCAATCCCTGGTCGAAAGGCTCAAGGCGGTGGGCCCTGGGGCCACGTCGCCGGCTGCCAACCCCGTTGGCACCATCCCCTCCGGGGTGCTGGCTGCTGGGGCCTCCGCCTGATGGCCTCCCTCGACCTGCAGCGCCTCAGGCGCCTGGGGCCCTACCTGGCCCAGGATCGCCGGCGCCTGATCTTGGCCCTGGTCTTGTTGGTGCCCCTGGCCTTTGCCGGCGCCATCCAGCCCCTGCTGGTGGGTCAGGCCATCAGCGTCCTGCGAGGCGAACCGGTCCTGCCCTGGCTGCGGGGCTTGCCAGTACCCGGGGCCCTGAGGCTGCTGGTGGGCCTGTTGTTGCTGGCAGTGATGGTCCGCTTGGGCCTCCAGGGCACCCAGCTTTACAACGTCCAGGTGGTGGGCCAGAGGCTCACCGCCCGCATCCGGGACGACCTTTTTCGCCATGCGTTGGCCCTGTCGCTGCGCTTTCACGACCGCACCACTGTGGGGCGCCTGCTGACCCGCCTCACCAGCGATGTCGATGCCCTGGCGGAGGTTTTCGGCAGCGGCGCCGTGGGGGTGCTGGCCGACCTGGTCAGCCTGGCGGTGGTCGGCGTCACAATGGTTTCAATCGATTGGCGGCTCGGCCTGCTGCTGCTCGCCAGCCAGATTCCTGTGACCCTTGCCATCGTCTGGTTGCAGGGGCGCTACCGCAAGGTCAATTACCGCGTGCGCGAAGAATTGGGCGGCCTTAATGCCGAACTGCAGGAAAACCTGCAGGGGCTGGAGGTGGTGCAGATGTTTCGCCGTGAGCCGGAAAACAGCCGTCGCTTTGCCCGGGGCAATGACATCTATCGCCGGGCCGTCACCGGAACCATCTTTTTTGATAGTGCCATCTCCGCCTTCATCGAGTGGGTCTCCCTGGTGGCGGTGGCGGTGGTCCTGGCCGTGGGGGGCTGGATGGTGACCGGCGGCAGCATGGGATTGGGAAGCCTGACCACCTTCATTCTGTTTTCCCAGCGGTTGTTTGATCCCTTGCGCCAACTGGCCGAACGCTTCACCCAGATCCAGGGGGGGCTGACCGCCGTCGAGCGCATCGGCGAACTGCTAGACGAGCCGCTGGACATCGTCGAAATGGCGGATTCGAGCCGCAGTGCCGCCGCCCGACGCAGCGGCCTCCAGGGGCGCAGCCCGGGGGAGGTGGTGTTTGAGTCCGTGAGTTTTGCGTACCGCAGCGACGATCCGATCCTCGACAACCTCTCCTTCCGCATCGCCGCCGGCGAACACGTGGCGATCGTCGGGCCCACCGGTTCGGGCAAATCCACGGTGATCCGCCTGCTTTGCCGTCTCTACGAGCCCCAGGCCGGCCGGATCCTGCTTGATGGCGTGGACATCCGAGAGCTCCCCATCGCCACCCTGCGGCAACGGCTTGGCGTGGTGCTTCAGGACACGTTTCTGTTCAGCGGCAACGTGGCGGACAACCTGCGACTGGATGCTCTAATCAATGACAGGGAGCTGGAACGGCTCTGCGGCGAACTGGGTTTGAAGCCCCTGCTCGACCGCCTGGACCATGGTTTGGCCAGTGAACTGCGTGAACGGGGCGCCAACCTCTCCTCCGGCGAACGGCAACTGCTGGCCGTGGCACGGGTGGCGATCCGGGACCCCTCGGTGCTGGTGATGGACGAAGCCACCGCCTTCCTGGACCCCTCCACCGAAGCCACCCTGCAATCCGACCTGGACCGGTTGTTGCGGGATCGCACCGCCATCGTCATCGCCCACCGCCTGGCCACGGTGGAAGCGGCGGATCGCATTCTGGTGCTGCGCCAGGGACGCCTGATCGAAGAGGGCAACCACCGGGAATTACGCCGCGCCGGCGGCCTTTATGCCCAGCTGGCGGACCTGCAGGAGAAAGGTCTGGCCTCCCTTTAAGTCCACCGCGCGGGTTAAGTCCCCCCCACGGCCCCCGCCTGCCCCAGGGGTCCCACCCCCGGTTCTGAATCCAGGCCGATCCCAACGAACCAGCCCATCAAGAGCTCAGCCAACAGCAAGGGCTGCTCGCACATGGGCAAATGGCCCCCCCTGGCCATCAGCTCCACCCGGTGATCGGGCGCAAAGCTGGCGAGGTGCCGCACATAGCGGGGCTCCATGACCCGATCCCGCTCACCGACGATCCAGAGACTTGGCACCATCAAGGCTGCGGTGAGCATGGGTAACTGCCGCACCGCCCCCCGATGGGTGCTGGTGGCCAACAGACCCCGGGCGGCCCGGGTTTCCGCCATCAGGGGTCCCCGCCAGGGGGATTGGGCCGCCCAGGGCCCCAGCCAGCGGGGCCGCAACTGCAAAAAAGTCGTACCACCGCGCCGCAGCCTGGCGAAGGGGCGCGGTTGATAGACGCCGCCGCCCGATCCGATCTGCACCATGGCCGCCAGCTGCGATCCCAGCAGGGGCGCCGCATGCAGGGCCACACTGCCCCCCAGGGAATGGCCCATCAGCACAATCGATCGCCCCTGGGCCTGGCGCTGGGCGGCGCTGGCCAGCCAGCGGCCGTAGCTGGCCAGATTGGGCTGGAGATCCCTGGGCCGGGGGCACTCGCCAAAGCCAGGCAGATCGGGGCACCAAAGGTTCCAGGTGGGAGCAAGGCAGGGACGCAGGGGATCCCAAAGGCGGCCCGACAGCATCCAGCCATGGACCGCCACCACCAGGGGGATGTGGGGCGCGTGGGCGCCCTGGGTGCCGGGGCTGGCGCGCATGGGGGCCAGGCGAGGTCAACTGCCATCCAAAAGCCCCCGGCAAGCCAAGCGTGGCTTAAGCCGTATCTTGTATTAAATCAATGTTCAACACAGTGGTTTCTGCCGCCAGAGTCCAGGTCCAGCGCCTGCCCAATGCCCCTTGAATTCTCCGGATGCTGTCGGTTCTGAAGAGATGTACATCAAGCTCTTCGGCCACCAATACCGCCTCTGTCCGGTGGCCAACTCCCCCGTCAGCCTGGTGCTGAGTCTCGAACGGGAGATCGACCTGCTGGAACTGGAATGGTTGTGCCAGGCCGTGGGTTGGAGCCGCAGGCCCCTGCGTCGGGTGCGCCGGGCGCTGCGCCACAGCCTTTTAACGGTGGGTTTATGGCGCCATGACGGCCCCTTGCCGCGGCTGGTGGGGTTCGCCCGCTGCACCGGGGATGGGGTGGTCGCTGCCACGGTCTGGGATGTCGCCGTCCATCCCCACTACCAAGGCAGCGGCTTGGGCAAGCAGATGATGGATTACATCCTCGTTGAGTTACGGCGCCGCGGCGTGGGCCAGGTCTGCCTGTTCGCCGACCCTGGTGTGGTGGGGTTTTATACCGCCCAGGGCTGGGAACTGGAACCCCTGGACCGCCGCTGCGCCTTCTGGTATTCCCCCTAATTCCTGGGGGCCCCGCGATAGAACTCCGCCAGGAGCGGGGCGGGCACCCCCCGCCGCCAGGCCCGCCGCAAGCGCCAGTTGATCCAGCTGGTACGTAGCACCCCCAGCCGCCGCCAACGGCGACCATCAACCCGCAAGGCCAGGGGCAACAGGCGAATCGGAACCTGCCGCCGCAGGCGCTGCACCAATTCGAGGTCTTCCATCAGGGGCAGGGGAAGGATCCCCCCCACGGCCTGCAGCTGCCGGCGGCTCAGCAGCAGGCCCTGGTCGCCGTAGGGCAGCTGCCGCCAAAGGCAGCGCAGCCACACCGCCGCTTCCACCAACCGCAGGGCCGGATCCCCACCGTCGATCGCCAGCCGAAAGGCCCAGGCCTGCCGATCGCCGGCGGCGACGGCTGCTGCCAGGGCCGGGGCCCAGCCCGCTGGCAGGCGGGCATCGGCATGGAGCAACAGCAGCCAGGGGGACTTGCTGGCCGCCACCCCCAGGGCCAGCTGGAGACCCCGGTTGGCGCCACTGCGCAGCACCATCGCCCCCGCCAACCGGGCGACCTGGGCCGTGGCATCGTCGCTATTGGCGTCGACCACCACCACCTCCGCCACCAATTGCGGAGCCTGGGCCAGTTGGGCCAATAGCCCCGGCAAACGCGCCGCCTCCCGGTAGGCCGGGATGACGACGGCCAGGGGCGGGCCCGTCATCGGCTCCTGGCTGGGCCGGGCCTCAGCGCCACCGCCTTAAATCCCCAGGTCGATCCAGGTCATGTCGCATTGGCAACAGGGTCACCACCAGACCCAGTTGGTCGGCGACGGCCAGGGTCTGGGCCAGCACCTCGTCGCCGCCCCAGGCGATGGCATGGGGGCCACCGGCGAACAGCCGGGGCCAGCTGCCCGCCAGGCCGATCAACCAGTAACCGCCATCGGCGGCGGGGCCCAGCACCACATCGCAATGGGCCAGGGCGTCGAAGGCGGCCCCCAGGTCCGCCGCTTCCAACTCCGGCAGGTCGCTACCGATGAGCACCACGCGCTGGGCCCCATGGCGCCTTGCCAGCATCAACTGGCGCTGCAGGCGCCAGCCCAGGCGGCCTTGCCCTTGGAGTTCAACCGAATCGGCCCCCAGGCCCATCGCCCAACGGCGACTGGCCCTGGGCCCCAAGCCGCTCACCGCCAGAGCCAGGGCCAGGCCGGGTCTGAGGGCGGCCGCGCGGCGGGCCTCGGCCATGCCATGGCCGCCGAGGGCCCGCTGGATGGCGGCCGCCCGCCTCGTCCCCAGTCCAACCGCCAGCCGGCTTTTACAGCGGCCCGGCGCCGGCCAACGGCCCATCACACACAACCATTCCCTGGGACGGGCCCGCCCAACTCGGGCCTTGGAATATCTCACCCCTTTTGGGGTAGTTCAGCGGGTCGCAAGGTGAGATCCAGCTGGCCATTTTCCCGCCGGATGCCAATGACCAGGGGCTGGCCGATGCGGGCCCGGTCAATGGCCATTTGCACCTCTGAGGCATTGCTCACCTTCTCACCATCCACCTTCTCAATCAGATCGCAGGGCCGCAGGCCGCCAGTTGCCGCAGGGCTGCCGTTCATCACATCCACCACCAACACGCCATTGACCTCCGGCAGACGGCACTGGCTGGTGGAGGCGTTGATCTCCCGCGCCAACTGGGGGGTCAGGGCCTGGAGCCGCACGCCGATGTACGGGTGGCTGGCATAGCCCCGCTCCAGGATCTGGGCGGCGATCTGGCGGGCGGTATTGATCGGGATGGCAAAACTGAGACCCGCCCCAGGCGCCTGGCGGATGGCGGTGTTGATGCCGATGACCTGGCCCCGATCATTGATCAGGGGACCGCCGCTGTTGCCGGGATTCACCGCCGCATCGGTCTGCAGGTAGGGCACCCGCTGACCTTCACCGACGGCATTGGTGCGCTGGATGGCGCTGATGATGCCAGCGGTGACGGTGTGGTCCAGGCCGAGGGGATTGCCAATGGCGATCGCCGTTTCGCCGGGGCGCACCTTGTCAGAATCCCCAAGCGGGGTCACGGGAAGCCGGGTAGCGACCACCTTGACGACCGCCACATCGGTGAGGGGATCAGCACCGATCACTTTGCCGGTGAAGCTGCGGCCATCGGTGAGGGTCACGGTGACCTCGTTGGCGCCGTCGACCACGTGGGCATTGGTCATCAGAACACCGTCGGAGCGGGTGATGAAGCCCGAACCCTGGCCCTGTTGCTGCCGAATCGCCGGCCCCTGGCCGAAGGGACCGCCCACGGGACTGACGGTGCGCTTGACCGTGTCAATCCGGACAACGGCGGGGCCAGCCTTCTCGACGGCCGCAACAATCAGGTTGCCGGTGGGCTGGAGCGGCGGTGGGGAGGGAGCGTCGCTGAGACGAACCAGCTCCCGCTTAGGGGCACTGCCTGGCAGGGGCATGCCATTCGTACAAGCCACCAAACCCACCGCCAGGGAAAGCATCGAGGCCAGGGTTGCCAGGGAACGGGGGCCAGCTATGGACAACCGAGGAGGGGTGTGGGGTCTGTCCATTTAAGACCAAGCCTCCCTGGGGACCTGCGTATATTCACTTTCTAGTGCGGTGAGCAGGCGGTGCAGCAGGGGGACGAACTGTGGCACCAAATTCAGCAGGCCCTGCAGGCCAATCTCAGCAAGCCCACCTTCGAGACCTGGATCCGGCCCGCTCGGGCCCTCACGTTCAGCGGGGGTACCCTCAGGCTGGAAGCCCCCACCGTCTTTGCCAGCGGCTGGTTGCGCAAGCACTACCTCACCCAGATCCAGGCCCTCGGCACCGAATTGAGTGGACATCCGGTGGTGATCGAGGTGGTGAGCGCCCCGGAGCAGCCCCAGGCCAACCCCAGAGACCAAGGGGAGGTGACGATCGTGAGCGAGGGGGAGAGTCGAACCCCGGCCCGGGATGACAGCCGCACCCCGAAGGGAGCCCCGTCACCGGAACGCCCCCCGGCGGGCCTTAATCCCCGCTACCGCTTCAGCCGTTTTGTGGTTGGACCCAACAGCCGCATGGCCCACGCTGCGGCTTTGGCGGTGGCGGAGTCGCCGGGTCGAGAATTCAATCCGTTGTTCCTCTGCGGCGGCGTGGGTCTGGGCAAAACCCACCTGATGCAGGCGATTGGCCACTACCGCCACGAAATTGACCCCTTGGCCAGGGTGTTTTATGTCTCAACAGAAACCTTTACCAATGACCTGATTCAGGCGATTCGCAAAGATGGGATGCAAGCTTTTCGAGACCGCTATCGGGCTGCCGACCTAATTCTCGTCGATGACATCCAGTTTATTGAAGGTAAAGAATATACCCAGGAAGAATTTTTCCATACCTTCAATGCCCTGCATGAAGCGGGACGCCAACTGGTCATCGCCAGTGACAGGCCACCTAGCCAGATTCCCCGCCTGCAGGAACGCCTGATTTCCCGTTTTTCGATGGGACTGATTGCCGATATCCAGGCTCCCGACCTGGAAACCCGTATGGCGATTCTGCACAAGAAGGCCGAAGTGGAGCAGATGGCCCTGCCTCGGGATCTCATCCAATACATCGCCGGCCGCTTCACCTCCAATATCCGCGAGTTGGAGGGGGCCCTCACCCGGGCGGTGGCCTTCGCCTCGATCACGGGTCTACCGATGACGGTGGAGTCGGTAGCGCCGATGCTGGACCCGGTGGGCAATGACGTCGAAGTCACACCTCAGCAGGTTCTCGACAAAGTTTCAGAAGTCTTTGGCGTCGGCATTGAGGAGATGCTGAGCCCCAGTCGCAAAAGAGCCGTTAGCCAGGCGCGCCAAGTGGGGATGTTCCTGATGCGTCAGACCACCAATCTCTCTCTGCCCCGCATTGGTGAGGCATTTGGTGGCAAGGATCACTCCACGGTGATGTACGCCGTAGAGCAGGTGGAACGCAAGCTCAACAGTGATCCCGGTTTAGCTCGTCAAGTCCAACAGGTGCGGGATCTGCTGCAAATTGATTCACGCAAGCGAAAGTAATCCTATCAAGTTCTCTGCTAAATGGACAATAAGTGATTAATAGAACAGGAACTTAAAACTTGTCCGCCCAAAATAAAGATTGGCAGGGCGTATGAAATCTAAGATTAAATTTTTAACGATTCAAAGACATGAATAATTAACTCGAAACCAAATCGCTACAAATTAATAATGGGTTCACTACGGTCCTTTCCTTCAACTTCGCCACTGAAGACCCGACTTGCCGTAATATCCTCCGCCTCAATCGTCATCAGGTCCTGTTTATTGAGCCTAGACCCCATACCATTAAACAATCGATTGGCCTGTCGCATGCGGGCTCGATCGATCGCATTGCGAATTGATCGGGCATTAGCAAAGAACGGTAACTTCCTGCGACGATCAATATAATCAGCAAAAACGACCCTGGCCTCGTCACTAAAACGGTAGTTTTCGGCAGCAAGTATCAGCTGGGCAATGGTAAAAAGCTCTTTGGAACTATAGTCTGGGAAGTCAATATGATTAGCTACTCTTGATGAAAGGCCTGGGTTAGATTGATAAAAAATATCCATGCGTTCTTTATAGCCAGCAAAAATCACAACAAGGTCATCTCGATTTGACTCCATCACCTGCAACAATATCTCAATCGCTTCAGCACCATAATCACGTTCATTCTCAGGGCGATAAAGATAATAAGCTTCATCAATAAACAAAACGCCACCCATCGCCTTTTTAAGCATTTCACGGGTCTTGGGTGCGGTATGGCCTATATATTGACCGACCAGATCATCGCGGGTCGCCGTAACCACATGACCTTTGCGTAGATAGCCAAGTCCATGGAGAATTCTGGACATCCTTTCGGCAACGGTGGTCTTACCGGTGCCAGGAGGTCCGGTAAAAGACATATGTAGGCTGGGCCGGGTCGTTTCCAGACCGATAAGATGACGGGCTTTGTTAACGACTAGTAGGGCGGCAATCTCTCTTATTCGTGCCTTAACGGGTTTAAGTCCAACAAGTTCGTGGTCCAGTTGATCCAAAACCTCCTGAATACCAGAAGCCTCGTAGGACCCTCGCAAATCGACGGTGGTGTCTTCCTGGTTCAGGCTTTGTTCGGGATCCGTTCCGTCAGAGGAGTTCATCAATCGCCGCAATAAAACTTTGCTCGGCTTCGCCAAAGACCTGGCCCTCCTCAGGCCGCACCGTTAAGTTGACATAGGTACGACCAAAACTGATATCGGGGAACTTATCTAAACGATCTGAGAGATCATTGAGTCTTTCCAGAAACACCCGGGTGGCCTCATAGTCACCGAATTCAACACGACGCTCGAAACGATCCGGTCGAGAGCGTTGCGTCCAAGGCTGATCCATGCTGACAATTCTAGGAGCTTTGTTGAATGAGACTTTAGGTCACCACGGCAAGGCAATCCGTACGGGCGGTCGCTAAACGGTTAGCCCAAGCAGCGGCATGGGCCCGGTTGGCGGCCTGTTGGCTTGGATCGGCGCTGGCAAGATCGAAGGGGAAGGTGCCCTCAATGGCCGCATTGGTCACACAGAACATTGATTTCTGAAAGCTCATGGCGATTTTGACCCTCTCATCGCCTTCACCCCGGGTGCGCTTGAGGTATAACGCATGCAGTCGCTCCGGCAGATGGCGGTACATGTCCTGCATCAACAGGCTCGGGGGGATGCCGGCACCCATGGTGGGCAAGGGGTCGGCATAAAGGGCGCCGTAGCTGAATTGCCCCTGATCCGGCGAAATCTGCTGGGCCTGGGCATTGAAAGAAACCGTGCCCAGAAAGGGCGTGCCGCGTAGAAACACGGCTTCGACATAGGGGACCGCCACATCGGCTAGAAAGGACAGGCCGGCCTCGGGGGGCAAGACCCAGAACCGTTCTCCTGCCACAGTCACCCCATAGGTGATCGGCTTTCCGGCGGCGCCCACCAAGCTCTGACGCAGGAAATCGACCACATCCCGAATCGAGCTGATCGATCCCTGGGCTTCAGCCTGGGCCAAGTCGATAAATAGATCACTCATCACTCGCCAAAATTGGCCCAGGGCGTGGGTGGTGGCGGCGACCCGTATGGCTTCCAGCAGAAAATTGGGGAAGAGGGGATGGAGGATAGCGAGCAGGGGATCCTGCTTGGTCTTGTGGGCAATGATGGCAGCACTGTCCTGCAAAAAAGCCTTGCTATCCAGATAGGCATCGAGACCACCTGTACCATGCCAAAGCATGGTTTTCATGCAATATTCTGCATATTCAAAATTAATACGATCATGGCAAAGATGACGCCATATCTTGGCCAGGCTTAAATCGCCATCTAAAAAGCGAAAAATCGGAAGTGGATTAAGAAACTGAGCTTCTGCTTGATAGATCAGATTGCGGCTATAAGCATCTAAAACTTCGCCGTAGCTATGTAAAACATCCACCACTTCAATGCGATTTTCCTCGCTTTCATTCAGTAGGGTTGATCCCGTCAATAATTGTTGCTGCAGCTCTAGAGAACTGGGCATGCCGCCGCGGTGCGTCAGCAGCTCGGAAATGACTGGCATCAGCCCACTCCTCCGACGCTCAGCAGGGCCACCAAATCGGGTAATCGGGCCATGGCAATGCTGGTACTTTCGCTGAGATTGCCCAACCCCGCTGGCAGCAAACCAATCGCAATTACGGCCAAAGCAAGGGCCAGGGCTGGAATCGTCTCACGGGGAGCTACCGCCGCTAGTCGGATATCGAGGCGACCATCGACCTCAGCCAGGCTGGGGGGCGTAATCGCCAAGCGCCCGAAGAAGGCCCGGTTAACTAGCAGCAGTAAATACACAGCCGTCAAACCGGAACCCACCATGCACAGCAAAGTCGCCAGCGGGAAGCGCTCGATGCTCCCCTGAAAGACCAGGAATTCGGAGATGAAACCGGCCATTCCTGGCATGCCGGCGCTGGCCATGACCCCAAGGGTCATCAAGCTGCCGGTGAGGGGCAATCCCCTTTCAGGATTCAGCAATCCCCGCAACACATCCAGATCACGGGTGCCGGTCTTTCGATAGACGATGCCAACCAGCAGAAACAAAAGGGCTGAAATCAAGCCATGGCTAACCATCTGGAAGATTGCACCGGCGAGGCTGACCGGTGTGGCTGCAGCCGCAGCCAACAGGATGTAACCCATGTGCCCCACCGAGCTGTAGGCCACCATGCGCTTCATGTCCCGCTGGGCGATGGCCGCCAGGGAGCCATAGAGAACAGAAATGGCTGCCCAGATCGCCAACCAGGGGGCCACCAGGGTCCAGGCTTGGGGAAACAGGCCAAGACAGAAGCGCAATAACCCATAGGTGCCTAGTTTCAACAGCACACCGGCCAGAAGCACCGAAACCGGACTGGAGGCCTGGGTGTGGGCATCCGGCAGCCAGCTGTGGAAAGGGAAAAGGGGGATCTTGATGCCAAACCCGATCAGGAGGGCACCAAGGAGGACCAATTGACTTCCCATAGCCAGACGTTCACTATCAATCGGTGTAATGCTGAAATCTGCTACCCCTGTCAACACGGCCAGTCCTAGAAAGGCCCCCAGGATCAACATTCCTGAAACCGCCGTGAATAACAAAAATTTGGTGGCAGCGGCGGCGCGATCAACGCCGCCCCAAATAGAAATCAACAACCAAAGGGGAATCAGTTCCAGTTCATAGAACAGGAAGAACAACAGTAGATTCCCAGCCATGAATGCACCATTGACGGCACCGCTAATAATTAACAGCAGGGCGAAATAAAGCCGGGGCCTTTGACTGATATCCCGAGTACAAACAACCGTAACTAAGCTCAGGGCACTATTAATTAACAATAGCGGTAGTGATAAACCATCAATTCCTAGTCGATATTCCAGGCCAAGCCCAGGCAGCCAGGGCAGGGTCTCGACCAACTGCAGATCGGTGAGGACGGGGTTAAAAGACCTCAGGACCACCAGATTCCAGACCAGCTGGGCGACCAGCACCACCAAAGCAAGGGAACGCATGCGTCCTGGAGGTGGATTTCCCGGCCAGAGCAGCAGCAGGAAACTGCCAAGCAAAGGGATTAACAGCAAGGCACTCAGCATGATTTTCTCCTATCCCCTGAACCAGGTCAGGCTGCCAAAGAGTAAGACAATCGCCACAAGCACGGTTAAGACATAAGTCTGCAACTGGCCACTCACCCCGAGTTTCAAACCCTCGGCACTAGCAAGGGATAGGCTACCAACCCGACGGGCCAGGCCATTGACGACAACCCGATCAATGGTATTGGTGAATTGGGCTAGCCCGGCCACCCAAGCAACAATGGTGGCTCGATAAATACGATCGGTATAGAAATCATAGGCCAGTAGGTCCTGCAGAGTTCGCAGGGGGCGCAGCATCGAACGGGACCAGAAGCGATCCAGCCGCACCAAGCAGCCAATCACCACACCCACCAGGCCCGTGGCCACCACAAGCAAGGCACTGGCAATGGAGACAGGAACAACGCCTGGAGAGGGATCAAGCCGGGCCATGATCAAAGGGGTCAGCATCACGATCACCATCAGGCTGACCATGGGGACCGCCATCAACCAATTGACCTCCGGCGTGCGTTTGGTCTTGGCATGGGGGACATCTAGAAAGACCTGGCGGAAGACACGCACGAGGTTGAAGGCCGTCAGACCATGGACCAGCAGCACTACGGCGGCGAAGAAGGGGGATTGGGGCAGTAACTGATCCACCATCAGGCCATAACACCAGAAACACCCCAAGGGCAAGATTCCTGTCAGGCCGGCGGCTGCCACCAGATAGGCGCCAGTAGTGGCGGGCATGCGGCTGCCCAGTCCACCGAGTTCGGTGATGTCCTGGCAGTTAGTGGTCGAAATCACACTGCCCACACTCATGAACAGCAGCGCCTTGGCCAGACCGTGGGCCAGCAGCAACAGCAAGACCACGACGGGCTGTTCCAAGGCAATGGCAATAAAGACCAAACCAAGGATCGAACTGGTGCCATAGGAGAAAGCCCGTTTGAGATCCACCTGGGCGATTGCGACCAGGGCGCCGCCCACGGCACTGATGGTGCCCACCGCCAGCAAGCCATTGACCGCCAGGTGCGAGAGTTTGAGTAAGGGCATGACCTTGAGCAGAACCAAGGCTCCGCAGGTGACCACCACCGAATTACGCAAAATGGAGGCTGGATTGGGGCCTTCCATGGCCTCATCCAGCCAGAGGTGCATCGGAAACTGGGCACATTTTCCCATCGGCCCAGCAATCAACCCCAGTCCCAGCAGGGTGCCCGCCAGGGGGGTGATGGCTCCGGTGGCCTGACTGTTAACCGCCCAGGCGTAAAGATCGGGGAATTCAAGTGAGCCCGCCCAGGCGGAGAGAGCTACCACCGCCATCAACAGCAACACATCTCCCACCCGCTTGGTAAGAAAGGCATCGCGGGCAGCGGTGACAACTAGGGGCTGGGCATACCAAAATCCCACCAATAAATAGGTAGAAAGAGTGAGCATTTCCAGGAGGAAATAGCTCATAAACAGGTTGCTGCTTAGCACCACCCCTGCCATGGCGCCTTCAAAGAAGCCCACAAGGGCATAAAAACGAGCCAAGGACCAATCCTTGTCCATGTAGCCAAGGGCAAAAACCTGGCAGAGGACACTCATCGTGGTCACCATTTCCAGGGCGGCCAGATTAGTGAAGGAGAGGTCAAATCCAATCTTCAGGTTCAGGTCAGCGAGCTGAAACCAATTCCATTGCAGATGGCGTGCACCCGTGCTCAAGACCTCTCGGAACACCAAGCTGCCGTGAATAAGGGCCACTAATGAAAGCAGCAAATTAAGATAGGCCGCCGGCCGGGGGCCCTGACGTTTGATCCAGCCCGTGGCCCAGGGAAGGGACAGAAGCACACCGCTGAACCCGTAAAGCGGGATCAGCCAGGCGGTCTGAATCGACAGGGGCAGTTCTTCAGGCAAAGGAAGCGGCACTCGACTGGGTCCGACGGCAAAGGTGCTGGCGGTGGAATCTAGTCAGTGAGGCAGGCCCAACGGTCAGGGTCAGAACCTCATCAGAAGGTGGCGTGATGGGGCTCGGCCAAGGCCACAGCGGAGGGAAGGGTGGCTAACCATTCCTGCAGTTCCTGGCCATGGTGGGATTCCTCCTGCCAGAGGGCGGCAAAGAAATCACGGTTGTCGGTGTCGGCGATGGCTTCGCAGAACCGCACGGCCTCGGCGTAGTGCTCAATCAGATCAACTTCAAGAACCGCATCCAGGCGCAACAGTCCCTCCAGATCGGGGGCGTGGCTGATGGGCTTGAGTTGGGAGGCACCTGGGGCCAGGCCCAGCTGCAGCATGCGTTGCACAAGGCGTTCGGCATGTTGCAGCTCCTCGACCGTTTCGCGGCGAAAACGGCCAGCCGCCTCCACTTCTCCCCATTGATCAGCCAGGCAGGCCTGGGTCATGTACTGCTGGACGGCAGAAAGTTCCAGACTTAGGGCGCGGCCCAGGTAACCCGAGACGCGCGGATGAATAGACACCATGGAGCTCAGAGGCGACGGGGACCTTCGCTGGCGATCAGTGCCGGCTCGACTTCAGAATGGGGACGGGCAATGATGTGGGCGGCGACGAGACCATCGCCGACCCGCTCACAGGCATCGGCACCGGCGCGAACGGCGGCATTCACGGCGCCGGTCTCACCGCGAACCATGACGGTGACATAGCCACCACCGACGAATTCACGGGCCACCAAGGTAACTTCTGCCGACTTGGTCATGGCGTCAGCCGCCTCGATCGCCGGCACGAGACCGCGGGTTTCAATCATGCCGAGGGCGATGCCCTGCACTGAGGAGGCCATGGGGAAAGGGGTAATGGAAAACGGGGAACGGGGCGGGGTACCGCCGCTGAGGGAAGACCCACCAGCGGCAGGCGAGCTGCCAGCCTTGATAGCAACGGCCGCCGCCGGCTGGCCGGTGCCGGCGGCAGTGGCGGATGCCGATTTGGCAGCAGGAGCCGCTAGGGCTGAGCTACGGGATCGGCTGGAGCGGGAAGGAACCGAACGGGTCGCCCGTGGGGGGGCGCTGCGGTTCGTTGGCACAGGCCCGCTGGTGGCCGCGGGCAGGGCACGGGAGGCTGGGGCCTCGGCCGGCACCTTGGTGTCGATAACGGGTTGGGCCTCCACGGTGACCCCGTAGGCCAGGACCGCAGGGGGCTGCTCCTGGCTGGTCACGACTGGTTCGGGCAGCTTTACCTCAGGCGGTTCGGAGGGGGCCAATACAGCTGAGGCTGGCAGGTCGTAAGAGGCGGGTAGGGTCACGCCTTCCTGGGCAGCCACGGGGGAGTCCGCAGGCTGGACGGGTTTAGCCGCCGCGCGGGAGGGGCCACTAGCAGCCCGGCGCCGGGCAGGGCTGCGACCGGATCGGGGGGTGCTGTTGGCCATGGCAAGAAGGAAGGGGTAATGGGGACGAACCGAAACGGAGCCCAGGGGGGATCACGTGGGGGAGCGGAACTTACCCATCGGGTTCCCAGAAATCGATAATCCCGCCGATGGTCAGGTCGGTCTGGACGGCAGGATCGGGGCAGGCAAAACGTGCGGCACTGCCGCTGGCGGTGAAAACCCAGTTGCCAATAGCGGCACCCACGGGATCCACCGCCACACTGAGCTTTCCCTTGGGGGTGCGCAGGATCCGCAGATTCATGTGGCTCAGCCCATCGACCCGATGGGTGCAGACCAACGATCCGGCCACCTGCATGATTTCCATCAGGCCTTGCCTCCGTTCACGGTCCCTGACGCCAGAGTGGCTGCAACCGGGGCGGTATTGGTAGCCAAAGCCTTGGCAGCGTCCGGATCCCAATGGTCAATAATTCCCACAATGGTTAGGTCACTGGGATAGGACTTGCTACCAGCGGCCTCGCGGGCCGCTGAGCTGCCGACACAGATCACCCAATCACCTGGAACGCAACCGACCGCATCGACAGCCACCTTCTGGGTACTTCCATCCAGAACAACCTGTAGATGCTTGTGCTCAAAATCAGGAATGCGGTTGGTTGAAACGAGGGGTTTTACAACTTTGCAGATCAACATCTCAGTGTCCTCCTTCGGTAGCGAAACTGATGGTTGACCCTACCGCTTCCGCCGGCACATGGCGGTCCTGGTCGCGAACGGTGAGGAGGGCATGCAATAAACCCTGCGAATGAAGTTCACGATAACGCTCTTCAATCGCTGCCTGCACCCTTTGGGCATGGCGAATCGCCCGTTCCCGCGCTCCAGGCACCGTACCGTGATAGTCAAAGCGCACGACCACCGGCACGGGCAGACCCCGGGAAACATTGAGTCCCCGAAAAATTTTTACACCCACATCGAGGTCTGCAGCGCCCTCTTCTACCGTATCCATGTAGGCGAAATAGGTGAGATTACGCAGGTGTATTTCCTTGAAGCCGATGCCCACCCCAATGAATCTCTCGGCGTGGCCGGCATCGGCGTAATGACAATCCTGATGGTATTGACGGACGTAATCGATCTGGGAGAAGTTGTTGGCTAATAAGCGGGCAATCAGTTTGACCATGCCGGGGTCGGGGGTGGAGGCGGCCGCTTCTTGCACGATGGCTTCGATGCGCTGCCAGGCCTCCTGGGCGCTGAGATCGCGGGTGGCCTGGTACACCTCTTCGGCAGCAAGCCAACGATCAAGACGGGTGGTGCCATCAAGGCCTGGCACATGGACCCTGAGAGCATCGGTATCGGTGTCGATACCAAGTAACAGCAGATCAACGGAGGCCCCGCAACAGAAGCTGTTCTCGACAGCCTCCTGAAAATCGTTGAGACGCTGCAAACCGCAGGCGGCCGCAGCGGCATCGTTGCTGCCATGGGCAGCACAGCCTTCATGGGCCGGATCACGGGAACTGAAGTGATAAAGCACCACTTTCAGATACCGGGTGTCCGCATGGGCTGGATTGGGACGGCCTTCCCGATAACGTCTGTGCTCGGTCTTAACCCAGCGATTCACCGTATTTTCGACATCAAACAAGGCACCGGCATGGGGCCGCCGCCGCACCGAGCTGTAGGGCAGTCGCAGGGCGAAGGCGATCGCATGGGCTAGCCGTCCATCGGCGCAGGGGGTGGCATCCAGCAGGTGGAAACCACAAGAAAGCAGAAACTCGTCAAAAGCTTCGGTGGCGGGACTGCCAGGACAGGCCCCAAGGGGATCCTGTTCGTAAAAGGCGGCGCTGGTCTGCTCGTAGGTCTCAAAAACGCACCAGGCAAACAGGGTGCGCATGTCCAGCTGCGTGACCCAGGCCCGCTCAAGGATCGGCAGGGGCAGCGGGTAACCGAGTTCGGCCTGGGCCACGGCCTGGGCCCGATTAATGAAATCGCTTTCGTGCTGAAGGGCTGAGATCTTCTGGAGTACCGGCACGATGCGATCGAAGGCCGCCTTCACCCTGGCGTCGTAGGCGTGAAGCGCCGCATTACGGGCGCCATCACTGAGGGGATGGAGACCGCCGGAGCGGCTGGACCCAGCGATGGGCACGGAGCCCGGCGAAGGTCGCTGCGGGATGGGTGGGGAACTGGGGACCAACACCGGGTTGGCAGGGGCCACAGAGGTGGCAACGGTCCCAACCGCGACAGGGTTGCTCTGGGTCTCGGAGAAGGATAGGAACAGATCGGCGCCATCAATCGGGTTGGGACGCCGCCGTGGTGCCGTCGGAGCCAAAACCCGATTCGTGGTGGAGGCAGGACGGCGGGGGGGCATTGCGATCAGCCCCGGGCGCCGCCAGAAACGGTGATCAGGGATCCAGCCAGGGTGTTGCCACTGGCTCCGGTGATGCGACTCACGGGTTCGGGAAGCTCCTCATTGCGCTTGGATTGGAAAGCAGGCATGGCTGCGATCGGACCGGGACGGGTGGGATTGCGGCGGCGGGCGGAGGCCCCTTCTGTGCCGGTCACATGCTTGCCCCGGTTCCAGTCATCACCGCTGATCGAGAGCCCCGAAGACTGGCCAGCACCGGTGACTCGGGAGGTCTGGCGGCCTGTGGGATCCGCCTTGGCCATAGCAGCCGCGGCAGGGGGGACAGCAACCAGGGGAGCGACGGCCCCACGGGTTGCCCCGACGGGAAGGGCATTACGGGGGGCCGAAGGACCGCGACGATCGAAGCGGAACTGCTCGGTGCCGGTCACCTTGTCATTGGCCATATCGAAGGGGCCGGTAATGCGTCCCCCGAATTCGTACGTGCTACCGGTGACACAGCCGGTGCGATCGCGCTCTCCCTGGGCGACCCGCGCCGGAGATTGGACGCTGAATTCCTGCCAGGGTTCCGTCCCAAGAGTCTGGGGAAAATCCGCATCACTTTCCTGGGCAGCGCCACAAACGGCCCGGGTCTGGTCGCCACCGATGTACTGGGTACCGGAGATGACTTCACAAGCACCCCGATCGGCACCGGTCATGACTCCGCCGATGCCGGGTTGAATGCCGGTCATGACCGTGCCCATTCGCACCGGTGTGCGACGGCGCACGTTGTCGACCTGGTCGGTGGAACACCAGCCACCGGCCTGCTCCAGTCCGGCGTAGGGGGTACCGGTGACGGCCTTGCAGGTGCCCGGTTCATCACCGGTCACCAGCTCGGAGCGGCCGGTGCGGGTACCACTGACAACCTGATTGCGGTTGGTGACGCTGAAGCCAACCTTGGCTGCTTCCGGGGGAGCGGTGATGCCGCAGAAGGCTTGATATTGCTGGTTGCCAACATATTCGTCGCCGGTCACCAGGCGGCAGGAACCCGGTTCGTCGCCGGTGACCCTTTCGCTGCGACCCACCGATGTCCCGGTGACCCCGGTGCCCCGCAGGGTCTGGAGCTGGCTGACCTTGCTGGGGGCGCTACCTGGAAGCTGATTCTGCTGGCCGACGTATTGATCGCCTGAGATCTGACGGCCCGAGCCGCTCTCGTTGCCGGTAACCCGCTCGGAGCGACCCACCATGATTCCGGAGACGGCCTGGCCACCCGCGCTCAGGCCGTGGCCCACCTTGCGGGGACCAGGATTGGAGACCCCACACCAGGCACCATCCTGGTTGGCTGAGACGTATTCAGTACCGGTAACCAGTTTGCAGGTGCCCGGTTCATCACCGGTGACCTTCTCGGAGCGACCGACCTCATTGCCCGTGACGCGATTGCCTTGGCTAGTGGCAGAGACTCGCACCTTGGCCGGCTGGGTGCCCAAAGGAGCGCTCTGGCAGAAGGTATTGAAAATCTCAGCTCCGAGATATTCGGTGCCGGTGACCGTGCGGCAGGTTCCGGCTTCGTTACCTGTGGTTGCCAGGGAACGGTTGGCTTGGGTACCAGTGACGGTCTGGCCCTGGCTGGTTTCGGTCAGGCCCACCTTCCAACTGGCTTCTGCGGCGGCAGCCAAGCGGGCCCCATTGCGGTTGGGGCCAGAGGGGCGACAACCACTTCCATTGCGGGCCGTGCCGGCCGAACCCACTTTGCTCTTGAGTTCTCGAACCTTCTGGGCCAGCTCACGGGTTGTCAGGTCGGGATTGGCCTGGCGTGCCACGGCGGCGGCGGTGGTGCTGGTGGGGGTGGTAGCCGATTTACCCCGTTTCGAGAGGGCTTCACGACGGGCCAGCACCAGGGCCCGGCTGGGGTTGTACTGGGCCGAACGCTTGGTGGTGGCGCGCCGATCCGCGGCGGCGTTGGCGGCGGAGTTGCCATTGCGCCCGGCCTGGCTGCGGCTACGGGCGGCGCTGCTGCTCAACGAACGGGATGGTTCTGCAGTTTTGGTTTCAACAGGGGGAGCAACAGCAACCACCTTTGCTGCAGGTGGCTGCTGATGAGCGACGTCACTTCGGGTGCGATCGCGGGAATTGTCGGCGCGCTTACCGCGGCGGGAAAGGGCCTCACGGCGGGCCAGCACTAGATCGCGACTGGGATTCGGGATGGCCCGGGCGGTACCGCGGCGGGCTTCTCCCGACCGATTGGAAAGGTCTGGGGCGGGACGTGCCACAGCGGAGCTGGACGCCCTAGCTCTGGTGGCTGCAGCGGCTCGTGAAGGAAAAACAGCTCCAGCTACCACCGGGACTGCAGCAGCAGGGGCAGGAGTGACAGGAGCCTCGGCGACAGGTTCGGTGCGGGTGGGACGGGCATCGGCAGCTGATCGCACCCGTACGGGGGCCGAATTGAAGCGACCTTCGGCTTTTTTGCCACCGTTGGTGAGCGCTTTGCGCCGCTCCAGAGCAGCTTCACGACTGGTTGTGCTGGCCATGTCCGCCCGGAAAATGAGGGAAATACAAAATCTTGAAACAGCCTGCCTTGGATGATCCGGCTGAAATCCCCTAGGGATTTCAGCCGGAATAGGGCATAGCTGCTGAACAGATCACACCGAAGTGTGATTCCTTACGAACGTCGCAATCAGCGGCCTTCGAAGACAACGAAGCAGGAACCCTGGCTTTGGGTATAGGCGTCGTAGCCAACCAGACGAACGTGGTGGTCGGGGTAGGCGCGATGGCAAGCCTCAAGCTCACTGACAATCACCCCAAGATCCTTCTCTCCGAAGAAAGGAAGTTTCCAATAGGACCAGTAGGTGGCCATGGAGCGACTGGGATGAACGTGCTCAATCAGGGGGCTCCAACCCTGGGCGATGATGTAAGCAATTTGATCGTAGATCTCGTCCTGGGTTAACGGCGGTAAGAAGCCGAAGGTCTCCAGGGTGGCGACTGTTTGATAGTCACCCACGGTGCTCATGAAGGGCATGGGGTTCCTTGGTGAAGGGATGGGGTCGACGCGGAAGCGCTAAATCCTTGAAAGTGTTGGTAACGGATCCAGGATCCGATCACCAAACGAATGATTCCGGTGCAGGGCTAGGGCAATGACCATGGCCCTGCACCGGGTCCCGGGGACTAAACGTCGAGTTTGTCGACAGTGTCGAACTCGAACTTGATTTCCTTCCAGGTTTCCAGGGCAATCGCCAGCTCGGGGCTGTGCTTGGCGGCCTCGGTGAGGATGTCGCGGCCTTCCTTCTCGATCTCACGCCCGGCGTTGCGGGCCTTGACGCAGGCTTCGAGGGCCACCCGGTTGGCGGCGGCACCAGCGGCCGAACCCCAGGGGTGGCCGTGGGTACCACCACCGAATTGCAGCACGGAATCATCGCCAAAAATGGCGACAAGAGCGGGCATGTGCCAAACGTGGATACCACCGGAGGCAACGGCGAAGACGCCGCCCATGGAACCCCAGTCCTGATCGAAGAAGTTACCGCGGGTGCGGTCTTCGGGCACGAACGATTCGCGCAGCTGGTCGATATAACCGAGGGTGGTTTGACGATCCCCCTCGAGTTTTCCGACCACGGTGCCGGTGTGCAGCTGGTCACCACCGGAGAGGCGCAGGCACTTGGCCAGCACCCGGAAGTGGATGCCGTGCTTGGGATGGCGATCGATTACCGCGTGCATGGCGCGGTGAATGTGGAGCAGCATGCCGTTTTTACGGCACCACTTCGCCAGTCCGGTATTGGCCGTAAAGCCACCGGTGATGTAGTCGTGCATGATGATGGGCTGGCCCAGTTCCTTAGCGAACTCGGCGCGCTCATACATTTCTTCGGGAGTGGCGGCGGTGCAGTTGAGGTAGTGCCCCTTCTTCTCGCCGGTTTCTTCCTGGGCTAGCTGCACGGCTTCAGCGACGAACTCGAAACGGTTCTGCCAGCGCTGGAAAGGCTGGGAGTTGATGTTTTCGTCGTCCTTGGTGAAGTCCAAACCACCCCTCAGGCATTCGTACACCACCCGGCCATAGTTCTTGCCGGAAAGACCAAGCTTGGGCTTGATGGTGCAGCCCAACAGGGGACGGCCGTACTTGTTCATGCGATCCCGTTCAACGACGATGCCGTTCGGGGGACCCATGCAGGTCTTGATGAAGGCCATCGGGAAGCGGATGTCTTCCAGGCGCAGGTGGCGCAGAGCCTTGAAGCCGAACACATTGCCCACCAAAGAGGTGAGAACGTTGGTGATCGAACCTTCTTCGAGCAGGTCTAAGGGATAGGCGATGAAGGCATAAAAGGCTTCCTTGTCGCCAGGAACATCTTCAATGCGATAGCAGCGGCCTTTGTAGAAATCGAGGTCGGTCAGAAGTTCAGACCAAACTGTCGACCAGGTGCCGGTAGAAGATTCGGCAGCCACGGCGGCGGCCACTTCTTCACGGGGAACACCTTCCTGGCCGGTGCATTTGAAGCAGGCCAGCAGGTCGGTGTCGAGGGGGACGTAGTCGGGAGTCCAATACGTGTCGCGGTACTCCTTGACCCCTGCGTCGTACTTCTTGCTCATGGGTGTCTCCGGTTGGTTCGTGGGGATGGAAAGAATGGTCAGCGCCTCAAGCGCCTAGCCACTCAGTCCTTGGAACCGAGGCCGAAGCTGCTGTTTAAAGCAGGCTCAACTTCACGGTGGGGGCGGGCGATGATGTGGGCAGCCACAAGGCCGTCACCCACGCGCTCACAGGCATCGGCACCGGCGCGGACGGCGGCGTTCACTGCACCGGTCTCGCCTCGGACCAACACGGTGACATAGCCACCACCGACGAATTCACGACCAATCAGGCGCACTTCTGCGGCCTTGGTCATGGCATCAGCGGCTTCGATGGCCGGGACCAGACCTCGGGTTTCAATCATGCCGAGGGCAATGCCCATGGTTTCGTTTGCCATTACCTGCTCCTGGAGGATGGGGTGGAATGTTCGTGAGCAACCCTGCTCCGCCACCTCGCCCCGCGTCAAGCCATTTCGGCAGGTCTGGCCATCATGGTTTCCGGGACTTCCAATAAGCTGGACTTATGAAATACCCGTTGATGGGAAAGAAATGCTTGCGCCCAAAGGGTTTCAGAGAGCACATCATTCAAAAACGCTCGGCACTCGAAACGAAGCCGACGCCGCCGAAACGCCGCAAAATCGGCTGAACCAGCTGGCGCATGGGCTCCAGCTGGGTGACCTCACAAAAAACAACGATGTGGGCATTGGCCCCCAGCCCGCTGAAGTCCATCGCCTCAGAGATCTCACCCCCCTCTCCCGATCCAGTGACGTGACGCATTACCGACCAGCCGGGGGCACCGGCTTGGCGGAGGGCTTTGCAGACCCGATCCACCTCGCGTTCACTGACAAAAAGATCAATTCGTTGCATTTTTTGCTCCGTAAGAATGAATGAATGAAACTAATGTTAGTGGGCGGGAATAAAACGCTGTACCAAGGTCAAGTACAGGGGAATCCCCACCACAACATTGAACGGGAAGGTCAGTCCTAGAGCTGTCGAGATATAAAGGCTAGGATTTGCCTCAGGTACGGTCATACGCATGGCAGCCGGTACAGCGATATAGGAAGCACTGGCGCAAAGAACCATAAACAGCAGGGCGTCACCCTGGGGCAATCCCAGGAGGAGAGAGATCCCCAAGCCAAGCATGGCGTTGACTAGGGGCGCCAGAATGGCAAAACCAATGAGGAAAGAACCTGCCTTGCGTAGATCCTGAAGGCGTTGGGCCGCGACGAGGCCCATATCAAGCAGAAAGAAGCAAAGCGCTCCATAGAAGAGTTTCTCAGTGAACGGAGCCATTTTTTCGACACCTGCTGGGCTAAAAGCGCCCACAAGGCAACCGATAATGAGACTTCCAATCAACAAAAAGACCGATCCATTAAGAAAGGCTTCCTGCAATATCTCACGCCAACGGAGCGTTCCGGCATCGCCTCCTTTGTCGGAATAAAGCTTAGCTAAGATGATACCTACAACAATGGCGGGGGACTCCATAAGTGCCAGAGCAGCCACCATAAAACCATCAAAATCAAGATGCAAAACATTCAAAAAACTTTCAGCTGTGATAAATGTCACGGCACTGATTGAGCCATAGGAGGCGGCCACTGCAGCCGCATTGGCCGAATCAAGTTTGAGGCGTAAGACAAAGAAACAGAGTAAAGGCACCGCTAATGCCATGAAAATGGCGGCACCAATTGTCATCAGCACCTCCGAACCAAGTCCGCTGTCGGCGAGCTCGATGCCGCCTTTAAAGCCAATCGCCAACAACAAATAGAGCGAGAAGAGCTTGGGCAGGGGCGAGGGAATTTCCAGATCGGACTTGAGCAGAACGGCTAGCACCCCCAGGAAGAAAAACAAAACCGGCGGTGATAGCAGGTTCTGAAGCACAAGGCTTGACTGCATTCCGTTGACCTCCTCGCTTTCGAAACTGTGGGCAAGCTAAGGGCCATGGCTCATCGCCAGGTCAGGAGGCGCTCAAAGTTGACGCAAGCGGCGACCAACTGTGACGAATTTCCCTAATCTTGCTGCTGAGGCAGGAACCCTGGTGTTTGCCAGGGGTGGAATGTTCAACCCGTCCCTGCCTCACCCCATTCAGAAGTCAGGGCAACCGCTCTGGGAGAATGGGCGTTTGCCTACTCCGCTTGTCCCCACGCCCCATGCCCGTGCTGGTGGTTGCTAGCGGCAATCACCACAAAGTTGCTGAGATCGCCGCCATGCTTGCGCTGGTCAATCTGGAGGTGCGCCAGCAGCCCGAGGGTCTGGAAATTGAGGAGACGGGAACGACCTACGCCGCCAACGCACGACTCAAAGCCGAAACGGTGGCCCGCCTCACCGGGCAATGGGCCCTGGGCGATGACTCCGGCCTGGAGGTGGATGACCTGGGCGGAGCCCCCGGTCTGTATTCAGCCCGCTATGCCCCCACCGATAACCAGCGCATCGCCCGCCTGCTGGACGAACTGGGAGATTCCCCCTATCGCGGAGGCCGTTTCATCAGCGCCATGGCCCTCGCCGATCCCCAGGGACAGACGCGCCTGGAAGGTTGTGGCATCTGCCATGGAACGATTCTGAACCAACCCAGGGGCCAGGGGGGCGGCTACGACCCGATCTTCTGGGTGCGGGAAGCGGGCTGCACCTATGCCGAGATGAACCCCCATCTCAAGGCCCGCCTGGGCAGTCGGGGTAAAGCCGCCCGCGAGCTGGCGCCGGGGCTGCGACAGTTACTCGGTTTGGATTGAAGAGAAAAGCGCTTGTCTGACCCTGCCCTTGTGGGTTGGGCCTATCAAGCCGCAGCATGGGGCCAGCCCCACCGCCCCTGTCCCCATGGCCCCGACCCCAGCTGCCGTTACCCGGGCCGCCATCGCCCTGGGCAGCAACATCGGTGACTCGGCCTCAATCTTGAAGGACGCCCTCAAGGCCCTCGATCAGCACCCCCAGGTCAGCCTGGTCCGCCATTCCAGCTGGTATCGCACTGTGCCGGTCGGGCCAGCCCAGGATGATTTTCTCAACGGCTGTGCCCTGCTGGAGACCGATCTGGCGGCGGATGCCCTATTGGAGTTGCTGCTAAGCACAGAACAAGATTTTGGTCGCGTCCGCCTGGAGCACTGGGGGCCCCGCAGTCTCGATCTAGATCTGATTCTTTATGGGGACCAGGTGATTAGCTCCGACCGGCTGCAGGTACCTCACCCGCGGTTGGCGGAGCGGTCCTTTGTGCTCACGCCCCTGGCCGAAATCGCTCCCGAATGGATTGAACCCACTAGTGGCAAAACCATCAGCGAGTTGGCTAGCCAACTGGGTGAGGACGGAATTCTGCAGCGAATTACTTGAACCTGAACGATTTAAAAGAAGCCAGGCGATTATGAACAATAATCAGCCACAACATGACGTTCGATACAATCGCTCACCAGCCGTTCCGTAAAATGATTAAGGGGATAGGTGAGGGCTTGTTGCGGTGGTACCCAGGCCCACTCAGCGATCTCCTCATTGGGTACCACCAGGCTGCTGGCGGAAAAAGCGTAATAATTGACCAACACAAAGTGGGCGGGAACATGAAACTGGTCATCCAGAATCGCCTCTTGGAGCAGGGCGAAACGCACCTGCTCAAGATCAAGGGCTACCTCCTCGCGAAACTCCCTAAGCAGGCCCTCCTCCAGGCTTTCACCCCAATCAAGCTTGCCACCGGGAACACCCCAGGTGCCGCGCCATTTGGTCGTGCGCACGATCAGCACCTCGGCCCTGGGATTCACCACCAAGGCCCCGACGGTGCAAAGGGGACGGGGCGGGATTAGGGGGTCGGTCACGCGTTGATCTGGGCGACGGCCCGCATGGCGGCGGCGGCGGCCTCATCAATATCGCCCTCCTTGCCAGCCAAGGTTAGGCGGCCAAAGGCCCCTACCGCTTTGACATCAACCACGGTGATATTGGAGGACTTTTCGGCCTCGTTGGCAGCGATCAGTACATATCCAGCCGGTTCTGTCTCCAGAATGAACATGCTCATGCCGGCTTGAATCATCGAACCGCGGCGGTTGAGGCGGTTGATCAAAACGGCGTGATCAGGGGTAATCGAATAGATGATTTCGGTCCAGGTAACCTCACAGCGGCTGCGCTGCTCGATGCTACTGCCAATGGCTTCGAGTACTACCTCACCGGAATGCAGCACATTGCTCTGGTCGCGGTGATACATGGCCAGTGAGCCGAAGGCCCGCTCCACCACCATCTGTCCCAGCCGCACGGTACTGGCCTTGAGAGCGATATCGGTGACCCGGTGGACCGCCATGCCGGGAGACACCTCCAGCCAGAGGCAAGCATCACCGGGAATGGGCAAAAACCCCTGGGAAACGGTGCCCATGTAAGCCGCCAGCTGGGGCTGTAGGGAATCCAGAAAAACGTAGGTGCGCAGTTCGATGGACTGCACATGGCTGTTCTGGCGCAGCCGGTAGCCGTCGGTGTCGGTGGTGATGACGCAACTGGCGCCGCTGTCCCCTTGAATGCCGCTGATGTCGGTGCCCGTGATCGCTGGGCGGCCCAGTTGCAGCGATTCACGGCGGCGACCCAAGGCACGATTTTCGCTGCTCTGGGGCAGGGAAAGGCTGCTGGCGCGGCGGGGGCGGTTGCTCGAAGCGGTCACGGCAGTCTCACAGGGCTTCCACAGCAACCAAACCCTTTATCTCCAGTGATTCTACGGGTCAGCCGGTGCCGACCCCGCAACATAAAGGCGGCTTTGGTGCCCGCAGCGACAGCAAATCAATCAGCACTTGCTATGGCAAAGATGATCACGGCCTATCGACCCATGCTCACCGCCCAGCACGCGACTCCGCCTCCAGGCCATTCTGGAGCGCATCGGCGCCGATCAAGCGGTCTCCCTGCAGGAGCGGATTGATGGGCAGAAGTTTGCCGATCGGCTCTTGAACAACACGAACCTCAGCTAGGCAGATCCGGATCGGACCTACCGCTGCGGCGACGACGACATCGAAGGTTGGTTTGGCGGGGCGCCGGGTTGGCTGCGTCGTAATTAAGGCATTGGACTTGCCGTCCTTGCGATAGCCGGTAGCGTCCGACAAGTCCCGCCAACTCGTCATGGCTCGCCGCCCCATGGAAGCCACCACGACCCCATCCCTTCAGGGTGACAAACAAGCTTCGGTTCTGCCCGAATGGATGGCCCAGGTGGCCGATGGCGTCCAGCCGGATCAGGCCCTGGCCTTGATCGGCCTGGGGCTAATGGGACGGTTGGGGACCGAAAACCAAAACCCCTGGATCTGGAATGGCGAGGAAGACGGGGGCAGCGCCGACCTGACGGCGCTGCGGCAGAGGTTGGAATTGGTGGATCTGGCCCTGCGCACCTCCGCCCCCCTGAGTACGGCGGAAGTCACCCAACTGTTGGGGGCCCGACCAGGGGCTGCGGTGGTCGAACGGGGCGGATTGGTGGCCCGTCGTTTAGGCCGCAACGTTTGGAAACTGAGCCGCAGCCAAGAGTCAAAGGACCAGCCCAGTGGTTCGTTCCAGGAGAGTTGGCGGCGGCGCCTCTGATGGCCCTGGTGTGGGCTGGACCAGCCCGGGCCAGCCTGGGAAGCAGGCCCAAGCCAGCCGAAGCCGATTACGCCGAAATCCCGCAATCTTTAGAGGTTGACGTGGTTGCCATCGCAGAACGGTTTGTTACCTGTTTTGCCGCAGTTGCATCAGTGGAGAGTTTTGGCGTTTTCTAACTTGAGGATGTAAGGCGTCACCCCCAAGCCCTGGTGGGAGCCGTCACACAACACTCCATTTTTGCTCTGACCACATTCACGGCGACCGGGTCGGCCAGGGTCGCCCTGCAAACTTGTGTACATTCACACAAGTGCATCGGGACCCTTGGAAGCCAACGACCCTTCTGACCCGGGTCCAGAAGGGACCACGGGCCAGGCCCCTGCGGCCTCCGTCGCCCCTGCGGCGGCGACTCGCCGCACCTGCAGCTCCAGCCGTACCGGCAAGGTGATGCTCTCCTGCTGGATTCCCGAGGCCCAGCGCCAGGAGCTCGATCGCCTCTGGGCCAGCCAGGGTCTGCGGCCCCACGGTCGCACCCAACGAGGCATGGAAACAATGATTGCCGCCTACCTCCAGAGCCAACAGGGGCAATGACCATGGCCATCCCAGGCCCCGCTGGCAACCACGACCACGATCATCACGAAGGCCACGACGAAGCCCATGGCGATGGCCATGGCGATGGCCATGGCGATCACCAACACGGCGTTGGAACCAGAAACGCCTCCCGCGCTTTTGGCTGGAGCATCCTCCTCAACAGCCTGCTCACCGGGGTCCAACTGGCGATCGGCCTGGGCTGCGGCTCCCTGGCCCTGGTGGGCGATGCCCTCCACAACCTGGGGGATGTGGTGGGCCTGGTGTTGGGGTGGGGAGCGGAGCGGCTGAGCCAGCGCCCGCCCCGGGGTCGCTTCACCTATGGCTTTGGCCGCAGCACCCACATGGCCTCCCTGCTCAATGGCGTGCTGATTTTCAGCGCCGGCGCGGTGGTTGTGGTGGAAGGCCTGCAGCGGCTCTGGCAGCCGGTACCCCTCCAGAGCGGTCCGGTGGCGGTGGCGGCCCTGGCCGGCATTGTCGTGAATCTGCTATCGGCGCGGCTTTTTGGCCATGGTCACCACCATGACCTCAACCAAAGGGCCGCCGTGCTGCATCTACTCAGCGATGCGGCGGTCTCGGTCGCCGTGCTCACCAGCGCCCTGGTGGTGGGAGCCACAGGCTGGCTCAGGCTGGACGGACTGACGGCCATCGGCGTCGGCCTCGCCGTGATGGTGAGTGCCTGGGGACTGTTGCGTGAATCCCTGGCCGCCAACCTGGATGCCGTTCCCGCCAGTGTGGATCCGGTGGCCCTGCGGCAAGCGTTGGCGAGCTTGCCGGGGGTTCTGGAGGTGCGGGACCTGCATGTCTGGGGAGTGAGCAGTTCCCGCACAGCCTTGACCGTGCGCCTGCGGCGTCAGTCCGAAGCCAGTCCCGCCACCCGTCCCTTCCTGACCCTGGCGCGGCAACGACTGGCCCAATTCGGGATCGCCCACAGCACCCTGGAGGTGGTGGAAGGGGACCTTGGTTTCGATTAGGGCGCGTCCGGTTTAGGGCGACCACAGTCTTCCCAGCCCCGCAGCAGGGTCGTCAATTCCTGGCGCAAGGCCTCAAGGCCCGTCAGGCGCCCCTGGATTTCGTCGCGCTTGTCCTCGATGAGGCGGCGCAGGGAATCACAACTGCAGACGCCCACCCGACGGGCCGCCAGGATCGCCTTGATGTCGACCAGGGGAATCTCCAGGGCCTTGAGGGTGCGAATCAGGGACAGTTCCGCGTAGACCCCCTCATCAAACAGGCGATAGCCACCTTGGGTGCGACTGGTAGGGAGGATCAGCCCTTCGTCGCTGTAGTAGCGAATTGTTTTAACTGGCAAGCCCGAGCCTTCGGCCACCGCGCCGATACGCAACCCAGCTAGAGCTCGGGAAACCCGGGCTGGCACCGTAGGAGGGACGTCAGTAGGCAGGCCAGGAGGTGCGGCTGGGACCATGGCGTGACTCTCCAGTGACTGGAGATTCCAACCTAGGGCTGGGGGTCGGCGGCCAGTAAGGCCTGAACGCTGGCCACCTTGTCCTCGAGAGTCTGGTCGTGATCGGTGCGGGTGTTGATGTGGACGGAAGTGAACAGGCGGGAACAACCCATGGCGTGGAGGGCCTGGTGGCAGGCCTCGATGGCCGCGAACACGGGTCCCCACTCCCCCTCGATGGCCGTGCCATTGGGATGCAGCCGGATCTTGAGACCGGCGGCGCTCAGAACCCGTTCGCAGGTGGCGATGTAGGGCGCCAGATGCACTCCCACTCCGACGGGCACCACACAGAGATCGACGATCACTTTCATCGGCTTGTGGTGGAAGTCCCCCCCATTATTCGCCATCGAATCCGTTCGATGGGAGGGGTGGTGGCACTGAAGGACAGAACCATGCCCCCCAGGGGCGCTCTTCTCCATGGCCACCCCCAATCGCCGGCGGGCCCCACGCCCCGGTCGCGACCCGCGCCCCAGTCGCGCCGAGGACACCCTTGTCGCCGCCCTGATCGCCCAGATGGAGGCTGGCACCACCCCCTGGCGGCGCCCCTGGGACCCCCAGGGGGGCGGTCACCACGTCAATCTGCTCACCGGCCGGCCCTACCGGGGTGCCAACCCGATCCTGCTGAGCCTGGGTCTGCACCGCCGCGGATCATCGCTGCCCTACTGGTGTGGCTTCGTGGAGGCCCAACGGCTGGGCCTGGCACCGCGGCGCGGCAGTCGGGGGGTGGCCATCCTCAGGCCCCAGGGGCAGGGGCGGCCGGCCGGGGAGTCCGGCGTGCAAGGCGACAGCGGCTCCCTGGCGCCGGATCAAGGCCCGGCGATCCAGCCGGCTTGCGCGGATGCCAGTGCTAACGCCCTGCAGGCTTACTCCCAGAAGGGAGACTCCAACAAGGGGGTGGCCCCCAAGGTTGGGGACAGCAGCACCGAAGCCACCAGCCCAGAGATCGGGGCCACGGCCTGGGTGCGTTATCGCCCGGTCACCGTCTTCAATGCCGCTGACCTGGAGGGGGACCCGGGGGCCAAGGATCGGTTGTGGCGCTTGATCGACCAGCGCCGCGATCTGGCGTTGCAACAGCAGCGACCCGAGCTCGAACGGCTGACCGCCGCCGCCGCGATCCTTGGGCATTGGCCCGTGCCCGTTGAACACGGAGGCGACCAGGCCTGTTACCTGCCCCAGAGCGATTGGATCCAGCTGCCCCACCGCCAAGCCTTCCATTCAGCCGCCGCGCTTTATGCCACCTGGGCCCATGAAGCGCTGCACAGCACCGGCCATCCGACGCGCCTGGGGCGCAACCTGACGGGGGCCTTCGGTAGCGACGCCTATGCCCGCGAAGAACTGGTGGCCGAACTGGGGGCGGTGCTGCTGGGCGATCGGTTGGAAATCGGCAGCCCCGTCGAGAACCACGCCGCCTACCTGCAGCACTGGATCACCTTGCTGAAAACGACGCCGGCCTTGCTGATGCGGCTCCTGGGTGAGGCCCGCCAGGCGGCGGATCTGATCTACCCGGAGCAGCCTCTCCCCTTGACTCTCCTGGAAGGGGAGACGTCAAGCTGAACCCAAAAGCAACGACATCGGCATGGCATCGGTGCCCATAACCATGAGGTGGCTCCTGTGGGCCGCAGCTACGACCTGCGCTGGATTGACGCCATGGTCCAACATCACACCGGCGCCCTGCGCATGGGCGCGTACGTCTTTGAGATCGGCGTGCCCGGAGTGGGGGCCCTGGCCAAGGAGATCTGGCGGGATCAGGCCCAGGAAATCAAGGCCATGGGGCAATGGCGAAAGGCCTGGTATCCCGAGGCACCGGTGTATCCGGTGGCCCTGGCGCCGGGGGGCGACCCGGACGCAATGGGCGGGCTCATCCGCATGACTGACGCCCAAATCGCGGCGATGCGCATGCTGGAAAGAACCCCGAACCGGGACAATCGAGTTACCTGGTTTCTAGAAGGCATGCTGCAACATCACGGCGGCGCGCTGTTGATGGCCCAGGATGCTCTTGCCAAGAGCCGCAACCCGGACATCCGCAGGCTGGCCGCCGCCATCATCGTGGCCTAAAGGCGCGAAATCATCCAGCTCAGGCGCATGCTCAACCACGATGGATTGACCAAACCGGAGGACTACCGCTACGACGCTCTGTTCTCTCCGAATTGGGTCCTGATTTCAAGCATTGTTGCTTAAATCCCATCCCATGGCCGCAGCTTGCTCCACCCTTGTGGCATGCCCCCGAGGGTAAGGCCCCCCCGCGGCGGTAAGGCCCTCAGCGATGACCCAGGCGGCGCCGCAGACGCCGGCTCCAGCCCAGGGCGGCCGCCACGCCAGTCAGGGGTAGGGGGCCTGGAACCGGGGTGTATTGCAGGGCACCGATGTCGCGCAGACCATTGCGGGTGCGGGGATTACCCAGCACGTCAACGCTGATCACGCTGCCATCGATCGGACTGAGCAGTTGGTTGACGCCATCGGCATTGGCGATCTGGTTGATCAGGGGGCCGGTGGGGTTGGGGTAGGCGCCGTTGGGGAGGGGGAGATAGGCTGTGGTGCCGCCACCGAAGTCCTCAACCACCAAAGGCAAGCCGGCAGTGAGCAAGGCCGGATTGCCAAGAAGGGTCTGAAGCGCCGCCGCGTTCTGGTTAAGGGTGGGTTGGATCCAGACCGAATCCAGGCCGACGATGTTGCCGCCGGAGGCGTAGCCGAGAGCTGCTTCTGAATAGGAGTCCACGCCCGCAGGAATCTGGTCCGTGTTCAAAAGTGAGACAAGACTCTGCTTGAGTGTGATCGTGCCGCCGTTAAAAGCTGTGAGCGGCTTACCAGCGCAATCGTAGGGATTGTTGCTGCAATAGGTGGAGCTGTGGTCAGTGTTGTTAAGAGCGTCCTGGAGAATCGAGGAGGCGGTGATGTTGAGTTCACCGCCCGCGAACGCCTGCAGCCGTTGAATATCTGAGTTTTGAGGACTGTAAACATAAACTAGGCTGTTGACCAGATTCATCACTCCAGCCTTGGTGCCATCGGCGATGGAGAGTCCACCGGATTGGGTGATGATCGAGGACATCACATTGGCCACACCACCACTCCAATTCACCGCCCCGGCGGCACTGGCCGCACGGTTGATGGTGCTGCCCACCATGTTCAAATTGGCATTACTGCCAGCAATGGCCCCACTCCAGGCCGCTCCGATGGAATCGAGCTCAGGGTTGATGCGATCCAGCACCACATTGGTGAGATTGAGCACCGAGTTATCAAGGGCCTCAAACACCGAGCGACCCATGGAGCCATAGCTCACCGTATTGCGTGCCGATGCCCCCGTGAGGGTGGCCTTGGCGCCATTGCCGAGCTGGAGATAGCCATTAAGGCCATCGATGCCGAGCTGGTCGATGCTGACGTCAACGCCCCCGGCCACCTTGGCAAAAGAAAAGGCCTGCTGGATCAAAATATCTGTACCCAACGGCGAACCCTTATAGTCATCCACGTTGAATTTGTCGTAAACGGTTCCAGAAGCATCATTGGGAATAAATTTGGGATCACCCACCAATTTGGCCCCATGTCCCTGGATGGCCAGGTTGTCGCTGATGGTGGTCAGCCAGTCGCTTGTCTGGGGGGTGGCCGCATCGACATCAATGGCCAGCCCGGCAGTGATGTCAATGACATCGAGACCGGGATTGGTATTGGCCTGATCCAAGGCCCAGGCGAAGCTATTGACATCCGTAATTGAGCCCCAGCTGGACTGGGTCACTTGATAGGTGCCAGCCCGTGCCGCTGCCGACCCCCCTAGACCTGCGCTTCCAGCTAGGACAAGAAAAAGCCAGGAGAGGGAATCTTGACGCAGCAAAGCCATCGTAAATTGAAAAATTAGCAGCACCGTCCATATTAGCAGATACCCCGAAGGAGCGACTAGCACAGATGGTAGGGTGAGTTAAATCCAGAGTGAAAAATGCATATCTATTACAACTTTGCTACAAAAAACCGCCCCCAAAAAATGGCCGAAGCGATAGACACAATCGTCGATTTATCCGAGTTCGACAGTTATACCATAGGCCTAACCATTGACGACGATGATTCCACTACACTGAACTCCCATCAGTTATCGGATGCTCTGGAATCAAGCCAGATCAAGGTGAACCCTGGCCAATCCACTTCCAAGGTCCATGCAATCAACAGAGGGATGGCTGGCTGGAACGGCGATGTTGTGGTGAACATGTCGGATGATATGCGATTTATTAAACAAGGATTTGACGGGGATATCGCGCGTGCTTTTCAAGGAGATATGGATCAATTTATCCATTTTCCTGATGGGCATGTCAACAAAGCTTTGCCAACCATGTCGATCATGGGTCGCAGCTACTATGAACGATTTAACTATATTTATCACCCAGATTATCAATCCCTATGGTGCGACAACGAAGCCATGGATGGGGCCCAACAATTGGGACGCTATAAATACGTCGACCTGCAAATCTTCAACCACCAACACCCTGCCTGGACCGGCGATAAGGCCGATACCTTGTTGATGCACACCGAATCGTTTTTTGAAGCCGATCAGCAAACCTACCGAAGACGTTCGCAATCAGGTTTCCCGCTTTAGTCGCCCCATCGGGCTGCCTCAAGCGGCCGTGGAGGATGACTCGGGGCTGGCCATCCGGGCTCCGGGTGACGTGAGCAGGTTCACAGCGGCAAGGGCCAGGCCACTGGCAAACAGGGTGCCGAGGGCCCAGATGCTGTCCGAGGGCCAATGGGCAATCAAAAGGCCGCCCAGCAAGGTGGTGACCAGGCCATCGACCAGTACCAGGGTGCGGGCCGGGATGGCGGAGGAAGCGGCAACGGCCAGCTCCATCACGCCCTGGAAAGCCAACATGGCCCCCACGAATAGGGTGAGGCTCACGGTGCTGGTGATCGGCGAGACCAGGCACCAAAGCCCCCCGGCCACGTATAGGAACCCCGAAAGAGCCCGAAACAACTTGGCTTTGAAATCTTCAGCGCCGGTGAGACGCAGCAGTTGGGATAATCCCGCCACCACCGAAGCACTGCCCAACATCAGGGTCAAAAAGGTGGCCGAGGCAAACGGCAACACCAGGGCCAGGGCCGCTCCGGCCAGTAACAGGGCCGCGGTGATCCAGCGCAGGATGGGGGTGGCCGGTGCAGTCACGGGATCGGGCAGAGGGGGCAATGGCGTCAACTTAGGTGGCCTGGACAGGCATCCAGCCACGGAAGCCTAGGAGAATTCAGTAAGGATGCCTTTTGGGCCCGCTGGACCGGCCCGCGCAGTCAACCCTGGCTCGCCAACAATCCCCGCAGGCCCTCGCTATAGAGGATTGCCGTGCACAACACTGCGCCGGCCCAGCAGAGACTGCGCAACGGCGGCAGGTTGGCGATGTAGGCCCCTAGATAGCCGAGACGCAGCAAGGGGTGCAGCCAGGCGGCGGCCACCGCCAGGGCCGCGGTGGGCGAGCCGGAGGCGGCGCCAATCAGGGCCAACAAGCAAGCGGGAGCATGCAGGCCAAAGGCCTCAAAACTGTTCTGGTGGGCCCAGTTGGCCCGTTTGCCCCAGGCGGGCAGCCGCTCGAACATGGCTCGGGGCGCCGCCAGGTCGGCCGGCACGAAATCGGCCTGGGAGCGGGCGGCCCCCAGGGGAATCAGGCTGGCAAACACCACCCCGGCCGAAAGCACCAGGGACCAGGCGAAGGCGGGATTAGGCATGGGGATGGCGCTGCGGCAGCGGAAAGGGCAGACCCCTTTTCTAGGCTGTGGCAAAGCCGCACCGAGGGATCAAGGGCCATGGCTGACAGCTTCAGTTTTGACGTGGTGTCCGATTTCGACCGCCAGGAGCTGGTCAATGCCCTCGACCAGGTGCGGCGGGAGTTGGTGCAGCGCTACGACCTCAAGGACAGCAACACTGAAGTCGACCTGCAGGAGGAGGCCATCACCATCACCACCGCCAGCGACATGACCCTTGAGGCGGTACTGGATGTGCTGCGGCAGAAGGCCACCAAGCGCAACTTGTCGCTGAAGATCTTTGATGTTCAGCCCAGTGAGCCGGTGGGGGGCAACCGGGTGCAGCAGGTGGTGAAACTGCGCAAGGGCCTGAGCCAGGAGCTGGCCAAAAAACTATCCAAACAGGTGCGGGACAACATCAAAAAAGTGACCGTGGCTATCCAGGGCGACAGCCTGCGGGTCACCGGCAAAAACAAGGACGACCTGCAACAGGTGATCCAGTTGCTGAAGGCCGAAGACCTGGAGGTGCCATTGCAGTTTGAGAATTACCGTTGATGGGGATGGAGGACGGATTGAACATTCCCCTTATTTCGAGCCTGAACCTGAGAGAGAATATGGACAACAAATTTAGGTTTTAGCGATTTTTCTTATCTATAAGAGCGTCGATTCTTTATCAAGGTTACCCGTAGAGCCCTTTTTTGTTAACAGTTGTTCAAGTTGCCCAAAGTCGTGGTCTCGAGGTACTAGGGAAGGGTCCAAAACGCAACTAGGCGAATCTATTCCACTATTATTAATGCGACATCCCGAAGAAATTGCAAAATAATACTCCAAACAAAGGGAGGGCATTTATTTTAATTTAGTAGATTTAAATTCCATCTAATGATCGTAAGGACATTGGCTCTTGGCCTCCTTTCCACAACCTTGTTTTGGGGGTCCGCTGCCAAGGCTGATGATGCCGTGACAGTTGGCAATGCCGACAATGGGGATTGCTATCCATTCTCCTGTGCCGCATCCGACGGGATAACGTTATATCAACAAATTTTTAAGGGTTCAAGCTTTTCTGGGACAAGCTATATTACATTATTTTATCAGACATTGTACACGGATTTTGGCTATGGGCCTGGGCTTCTCAATAGTGCGACCTATGAAATTGGATTTTCTACGCTGCCCACATATCCATTATTGCCAACTCCTATCGACAACATTGGCCTAGACTACGCCCGATTTGGAGTTTATTCTCTAGGCGGTCTTTCCCCAAACATTTTGTCTTTTTCCGGAACTCCGTTCTACTACGATCCAGGTCTGGGCAATTTAGTCATGACTGTTTTGATCAGTGGGTTGACAGATCAAGGAGATCCCTACTCAAATTTCTATAATTCAGACACTTTCACCAATCAAACCGCCCGGTGCTTTGGTGATGTTGCCACTTGCACCCCACTTGGCAATGCACCCGTCACCACCTTCCAATTGGTCAGATCACTCCCCGTACCTACTCCCTTACCCCTCTTCGGTGTTGGAGCGGCCTTCAGCTTCAGCAGAAACTATCGCCAACGCATTAAGGCCCTTCGTCGTAATCCCTAAGCCCTGCAGGGTAAAAAAACAAAAAGGGCCCAATCGGGCCCTTCTGGGGGAATGGCGGGGTTCAACACATCCGCTCAATGGGTGAACAATCAGAAGCAGAAAGGCAAGAACTGGGTGTGGCAGGCGGCATAGCCGTCGATCAGGGGACCGAGGCCGATCTGGTGGGCGATGCCGGCTCCGGATAGGCCTTCGGTGACGATGCCGATGACAATGCCAAGCATGGCGGCACGCCCATTGAACAGCTCGGCCCGTTTGAGCTGCTCCATGTGAATTTGGGCCTCGCTGCCGGAGAAATCCTTGTCGTTGGCGGGGGTGTTAGTCATGGCGTTGATGAATGGGTGAGAGGCGGCTTCGTTCAGCGGGTTTTCGGGGCCAAATCGCTGGGGCGGGTCAGGACAAAAGCCACCATGCCGGTCAGGACCAAAACGAGAGCAATGACGCTGGTGATGGCTGCGGTGTAGTCAGTGCCCATGGCGATCAACCCGCGGAGGTTTCAAGGTGTTCTTGATACTGTAACAGATTGTGAAGTAGATGGGCGGGTTGGTTCTGCCTAGTCCTTCGAAAGCCGCCCTCCGCTGCCAAAGGGCCTTAATTTCAGCCCAGTCTCAAGGGCGCCATGGGCGTCACTGCGCTTACAGGCCGGCTGGCGTTTCTGGGTGGATCGGGGCGGCACCTTCACCGACCTGGTCGCCTTGCCTCGCAACGGCCCCCTGGTGGCGCCCATGGTCGCCATCCATACGGTGGCCGCCGGCGCCGCTCCCGGACCGGCCGCCTACCGTCGCGGCGGTCCAGCCACCCTCTCCGACGCCAACGTGGTGTTGGGCCGCCTGCAGCCGCAGTTCTTCCCCAAGGTCTTTGGGCCCCAGGGGGACAGCCCCCTGGACAGGGAAGCCTCCCGAGCAGCCCTGGCGGCATTGGCGCGACGCCCGGAGACGGCCACCGGCCTCCCCCACAGCCCCGAACAGGTGGCCGCGGGGGCCATCGCGATTGCTACGGCCCGCATGGCCGAAGCCATCAACAATGCGGTGCTGTCAAGAGAAAGACATCAAGCTCCATGGACCCGAAGGCTGGCAGGCCGTACCCTTTGGCATCGGGATATTCTGGCCGTTGGCCAAACTCTGCTGGGTCCGGCGTTGATCGTCGAGGCCACCGGCACCATTGTTCTGGCCCAAGGCTGGAGCGCCCAGGTGCTGGCCGCCAGTGAATTGTAGTTGCAAAGGGATAGGCCTCTCCCTCCGGCGTCCACCACCAGCCCGTAGCCCCGGGGTGCGATCCAAGCACCGCACCCCGGGGCTATGGGCGTCGATCCGGTGCAGCTGGAACTGTTCCAACACCGCTTCACCGCCATCGCCGAGCAGAGGGGAGAGCGCCTGCGGCAGACCGCCAGCTCGGTGAATATCAAAGAGCGGCTGGATTTCACCTGTGCCCTCTTCGATGGCCGTGGGGGCCTGGTGGCCAATGCCCCCCATATCCCCCGTCCACCTGGGCTCCATGGGCGACAGCGTCGTCAGCCTGCTGGCGGCCGTTGCCCGCGGTGAACGCCCGCCCCTGGGGCCCGGGGATGCGGTAGCCGCCAACAATCCCTACAACGGCGGCACCCACCTCCCCGATATCACCGTCATTACCCCGGTGTTTGCTGCCCCTCCTCCCGCCTCCGAGCCGGCGACATCGGCAGCGGTGGGGCCAACTGCGCAGGTGCCTGCGGTGGAACCGGCAGCAACACAACTCCTGTTTTTTGTCGCCAGTCGCGGCCACCATGGCGATGTCGGCGGCTTGACGCCGGGGTCGATGCCGCCCTTCAGCCAGAGCATCGACGAGGAGGGCCTGCTGCTCGACAACGCGACCCTGCTGGCCGAGGGCCACTTCGACGGCCCCGGCTGGCGCGAGCGGCTGGCGGCAGGATCCTGGCCCGTCCGCGATCCGGACCGCCTGCTGGCCGACCTGCAGGCCCAGCTGGCCACCAACCAGCTTGGGGCCACCGAGTTGCAGGCGCTGTCCAACGCGAAGGGATCCAGGCGGTGCGGCGCGTCATCGACCGGCTGCAAGACGGATCCCACCGCATCAACATCGATGACGGCAGTCAGTTGCCCGTCGAATACTTCGGCATACGCCGGGGCAGCGGCGGTGAGGGGCGTTGGCGCGGTGGTGACGGCCTGATCCGGGAGCTCCGGTTTCTGGAATCCCTCACCATCGCCCTGATCTCGGGCAGTCGTCTCCAGGCTCCGGAGGGCCTGGAGGGCGGTGGGCCCGGAGCCGCGGGCCTCAACCTCCTGATCCCCCCCTATGGGGACCCCGAGATGCTGCCGGGATGCATTGAACGCCAGTTGGCAGCAGGGGATCGCATGCGGATCGAAACCTCGGGGGGTGGCGGCTACGGGGCCCCATCCGGGCACCCGCTGTCGGATGCTGGCTGAAGCAGACTCCATTAAAAAATGCGCCCACCTTTGATTCGGCCACCCTCCCGTCCCGTTGTTCCCTGGCCCCTGGTGGCGTTATTGGCGTTGACGGCTGGGTTGGGTGGTTCTCTGGTTCCGCCGTCCGCCCTGGCCGAACTGCCGCCAGCGGTCTACGCCGAACGCCAGCGCCGGGCGGCGGTGGTCGTGGACCTGGAGGTGCAACGCATCAGCCTGATTGGCACGGAGGTGCACATCAGGGCTAAGGTGCTGGGGGTACAACGAAGGCCCCGGGGTTCGTCGCTGGAGGCCGGCCAACGGATTGATCTGTTTTATAGCCATCCAGAACAGCATCAAACCGGCTGGGTCGGTCCAAGCCCCATTCCGATGTTGGATCGGGGTCAACAGATCCGGGCCTGGCTCAATCCCCTTGCAGATCGAGCCGGGGGGTTTACCCCGGCGGCCGGGAGTCAGTCGTTTGGGGGGATGGGGTCGCCTTGATGCGGCAAGGCAGAACTCTGCCGAATGAGGCGTAGTGACGAAGGGACGGAGTGATTGATCGGCTGAAATACATGGTCTCTTCTGTTTGGGACCAATGATGAACTTTGATCGCACTCTACCGAAATCATATCGTTTATTATAGACTTTAATATCTAAAATTTCTCTACTAGACTATCAACTATGCATTCAGTCGTCCCCTGCCTCGTTAAGCAGCTTCAGATCAATCAGATAGGAGATGTCGAATGGTGTACAAAAGTCACCAATGGTGCGCGTCTTCACTTAAGTGAGGAGGCTATGTTTCGTCCAACTCTACCCATGGCATCAGCGTGGAGAAGAGATCTAGATGCACTTCGGGTCCACAGGGATCCGCTAAAAAGCACATTGAACTCCTTGATTGAGAGTTACTCTTTATGGTGTTTGTAGTATATGTGTAGCGTTCAGCAGTTGTAGCAATTGTCGATTGCCGCATTTGAGACCAGTTTGCAGGGTCTCGGACTTTTCGATAAATTGCGGTACAATTGATCTTTAATTCAAGAGTCCCTTTTTAGATCACTGATAAAGACACAATTATATCATTGAAGTCATTGTCACCACCCCCGCGGAGATCTTCAAAGCCAAAGATATTATCTGAGATGCGTCGAACATGATTGACGCCATCAGTATTGAGTCCGTTATAGGCAAAATAAGTATCACTGAAGTTTGGATTATCAGCAGAACCGCCATTGGCGACAAGGAATGGTGCGTAATGTACACCACTGATCAGCTGCTGTTTAAAGACAGCTGTTTGTTGATTACCTGCACTGAGGTAATTGATAATTTCTTTTAAGGGCACCTCGAAAAATAAGCTCTTTCGAGTGCTTCTGCAGACATGAAAAAGCCGCCAACCAGGCGGCATAGCAAGAGGTTCTTATATCGACTATGACGATATCACTTGAACCATGGCACCTTCTCGACAAGAGTCATGCAACCACTG
>CAMCQR010000011.1 GCA_945877115.1 Synechococcus sp. UW140
TCGGAATCGAGCAGGTCGTGCTCGCGGTTGTCCTGGTTGTGGAGCACCACCTGCACCGTGGCGAGGCGCTGCTCCAATCCCTGGCGATCGCCGGCGGCCTCAAGGCCCCCCTCACTGCCCGCCTCGCTGTCGTAGCGCCAGCTGCTCCAGGCCAGAAACGCTTCGCCCAGATCGGCGCGGGTTTCCCAGTGGCCGCTGTCGATCAGGCCCTGCAGGCCCGCCCCGTAGGCCCCTGGCGCCGATCCGAAAACCCGGGCGGCCTGGCCCTCGCGCCTGGCGGCGGCGGCCAGGGGATTATCAGCCTCCTCCTCGTTGAGCTGGGCCACCATCCGGCAGGCCGTATTCACCCAACGCACCAGCTGGGGGAAAGCGTCCCGAAACAGACCGGAGATGCGCAAGGTCACGTCGACCCGGGGGCGCCCCAACAGGGAGAGCGGAATCACCTCCAGGTCCACCAGACGGCGGGTGGGCCCATCCCACACCGGCCGCACCCCCATCAGGGCCAGGGCCTGAGCGATGTCTTCGCCCCCATTGCGCATCGTGGCCGTGCCCCACACCGACAACACCAGCACCCGTAGGTCTTCGCCCTCCTCCTGGCGGTGCAGTTCAAGCAATAACTCGGCGCTGCGGCGACCCAGATCCCAGGCCGCTTCCGTGGGCAGACCACGGAGGTCAACGCTATAGAAATTCCGACCCGTGGGCAGGACATCGGGGCGACCGCGGGTGGGGGCACCGGAGGGGCCGGCGGCGATGCGTCCCCCCCCCAGGGCATGCAAAAAGGCATGGCGCTCGGCATCGGCGCAGGCCAGCAAGCGCGGCAGCAATTGCCCACGCAAGTGCTGCAGGGTCCGCTCGCTGCAGGGACCAGGAGCCAAGGGCACCGGGGCCTGGAGGGAAACCGGTCCTGAAGCCTCCGCCGTCCGCCCCTGGGGCGCCAACGCATGGCGCACCAGGGCCAGGGCCCAGGCCTCCAGCCAGGCCACCACATCGCCGACACAGCGCCCAGACCCCTCTGGGGGCTCACCAGAGAGGTACGGGGAGGCCAAGGCCAGCCGGGCCCAGCGGTCCGCGTCGGCCGGGTCCAGCCGTTGCTCTTCCGGATCGCTCCAGGGGTCGAGATCCAGCCCCAGATCCTGGGCCAGGGCCTGGGTCAGGCCTAGGGTCCCGGCCTGGGGAGCCCTCGCCAGACAAAGCAGCAGTTCCGCCAGGCGTTCCTCGTCCGGTAGGCAGCCGTAAACATGCAATCCCAAGCGAATCTGGGCCTCCTTGAGTTCGCAGAGATACCCATCCGCCGCCGCTAACCGCCCTTCCAGCCCGTCCTCCGACCCCAGGGGCAACTCCATGCCTTCAAGCCGTTCGGCCAGCAGGCTGCGCAGCAGGCCGGCACGCTCGCCCCCCAACTGGGTCGCCTCCCAGTATTCATCCAGCAGGGCCTCCAGCTCCTGGAGGTCCCCATGCAGGCCGGCCCGGCCCAGGGGCGGGGTGAGATGGTCGAGGATCACCGCCTGGGCGCGACGTTTGGCCTGGCTGCCCTCGCCGGGATCGTTGACGATGAAGGGATAGAGATGGGGCATCGGGCCCAGGGCCCATTCCGGGAAGCAGGCCCCAGAGAGCCCCACGCCCTTGCCCGGCAGCCATTCGAGGTTGCCATGCTTGCCCACATGCACCACCACTTGGCTGCCGTGGCTCTGCCGCATCCAGAGGTAGTGGGCCAGGTAGGCGTGGGTGGGGGGCAGATCGGGGCTGTGATAACAGAGGCTCGGATCGCGGTCGTAGCCCCGTTCCGGCTGGATCAACACCACCACCGATCCGCAGGCGATCCCCCTGATCGGGAAGGCGGGGCCGCTGGGCCGTTGTTCCAGGTCCCGATCGTTCTGGGGAGGTCCCCAGACGGCCTCCAGCATCTGGCGGCCGACCTCGGGCAGGGCCAAGTACCAGCTCTCGTAGGTCGCCAGGGGGAGATGGTCGAGGGCCGGCCTGTGGTCGCTTTCCGGATCGTTGCTGCGGCCGGTCAGCAGCCTTTGCATCAGGGCCGCCCCATCGGCGGGCACCGCCTGGGGATCCCCCAGGTCGTAGCCGGCCTCGGCCAGCCAGCCCAACATCAGGGCGGTACTGGCCGGGGTATCGAGGCCAACCCCATTGGCCAGGCGCCCATTGCGGTTGGGATAGTTTGCCAGTACCAGGGCCAACCGGCGCTGCGCTACCGGGGTCTGGCGTAGTTGCACCCAGGCGCGGGTGAGTTGGGCGATCCAGGCCAGCCGTTCGTCATCGGGGCAAAGCCGTTGCAAGGCCGTCACCAACCGGGTGCTGGTGCCGGCCGTTTCTTTGAACGCCCCCACCCGGGTGATGATGCGGCCATCCAGTTCGGGCAAGGCCACCTGCAGGCTCAGGTCCAGGGGGCCCAGGCCGATGCTGCTGTCCTGCCAGCTCTGCCGGGGCCGGGTGCTGGAGAGCACCTGCAGCACCGGCACCCCCAAGCGCTCCCACAGGGGCGCCCCCAACCCCGCCTCTTCAAAACGCACCGAAGCAAAGCCCGTGGCGCAGAGCACCGCCTGGACCCCTTCCCGGCCGAACCAATCCGCCACCCCCTGCTGCACGGCCGGTTCCCGCAGGCTGCTGACCCAGAGCGCCCGGGGTGCCAGCCCCTCCTGGCGCAGGGCGGCCAGGGTGGCCTGCATCAAGGCCAGGTCACCCGCCTGCAACAGGGACCGATAAAGCACCACCCCCACCCGCGGCCCGTCCTCCTGCTGCCAATCGTGGCGCTCCGGGTCGTTGCTCGGAATGACATGGGGCACCTCCGGCTCGTCTCCGGCCAACAGGGCGTTCCAGCAGGACAACACCTGGCGCAGATTCGCCGGGCCCCCCTCGCGCCAACAGACGCCCAGGGCCAGGGCCAGGGGCAACGGCAGGGTACCGAGGGCCGCCAGCTCCTGCTCCTGTTCAGCCGTGCCCGCCATAACGAGGAGATGGCGGCGACCGCCCCGGCCCGGCTTGGCGGCCCAGCGTTGCAGACGTTCGAGGCCATAGCTCCAGTGACCCCGGCCGCCCAGCAGCCTCACGGCCACGAGCTGGGTGCTAGCAAGACTGCGGCCGACGTAGTAGTCGATGGCGGCCGGGTGGCTGAGGGCCGCCAGGGGCAGGGCCCGCATCTCCCCATCGAGCCGCTCGGGTTCGGCGGTCAGCAGGCCATCCAGAGCCGCCAGGTCCGTGGCGGCACTGCTCAGAAAGACCACGGGGGCCGGGGGTTGTTCGATCAATCCCCCCTGGTCGGGAGAGTCGGAGAGGTCCCCAGGGACGGCGGCAAGGCGATGCATGGCCCCATCCTGCAGTGCGCGATGAGAAGATCGAGCGATCGTCCTTCCGTTCCATGTATCAGTTCCTCCCCTATGCCTGGTTCGGCGGCACCTGCGTTCCCTTCGAGCAAGCCACGATTTCGGTGGCCACCCACGCGCTTCATTACGGCACCGGGGCCTTCGGCGGCATGCGCGGACTGCCGAATCCAAGCGATCCTGGCGAAGTGCTGCTGTTTCGCGCCGACCGCCATGCCCGCCGTCTCAGCCAGAGCGCCAAGCTGCTGCTGACCGAACTGAGCGAGGAAACGGTCCATGGGGCAATTGACGCGTTCCTGAAGGCAAATAAACCGACGAAACCCTTCTACCTACGTCCCTTCGTTTACACCAGCTGCCTCGGCATTTCGCCCCGACTCCATGACGTCGAGACCGATTTTCTGATCTACGGAATCGAAATGGGCAATTTTCTCTCCCCCGACGGAGTCACTTGCCGCATCAGTAGTTGGTGCCGTCAGGAGGATCGCTCCCTGCCTCTGCGCGGCAAGATCAGTGGGGCCTACATCACCAGCTCGCTGGCCAAGACAGAAGCGGTCAAAAGCGGCTTCGAGGAGGCCCTGCTGCTCAACAGCCGGGGCAAGGTGAGCGAAGCCAGTGGCATGAATCTCTTTTTGGTCCGCGATGGGGTTCTGATCACGCCGGGGGTGGATCAGGACATCCTGGAGGGAATCACCCGGGCCAGCATCCTCGAGCTGGCCAAGGCCATGGGCATTCCGGTCCAGGAACGGGCCGTGGATAAAACAGAACTATTCATTGCTGATGAGGTCTTTCTGACCGGTACCGCGGCCCGCATCACGCCTGTTCGCCAGCTGGAAACCACCGTCTTGCCCTCCCAACGTCCGATTATGGATCGGTTGCGGGATCGGATGACAGCAATCACAGAAGGCCGGGATCCCGAGTATGACCACTGGGTCACCAGGATTCGTGTCCAGGATTAATGGCTGCCACTCCCCCAACGACCCTTACCGCCCGTCGCATCGGTTTCCTGGAGAGGCTCCATGGGCCGGAGCACCCCGTACTGGTGTTCGATGGGGCCACGGGCACCTCCCTGCAGCAAATGGATCTAGACGCCGATGATTTCGGCGGTGCGGCCCTGGAGGGTTGCAATGAAATTCTGGTGCAGACCCGACCGGATGCGGTGCAAGCGGTGCATCGGCTATTTCTAGAGGCCGGTTGTGATGTCATCGAGACCGATACCTTTGGGGCCGCCTCGATTGTGCTAGCTGAATATGGCCTTGAGGATCAGGCCTTTTCGCTCAACAAGCGAGCTGCCGAACTGGCCCGGGAAATGGCTGATCTTTACAGCACTCCCCAGAAGCCCCGCTTCGTGGCCGGTTCCATGGGCCCCACCACCAAGCTGCCGACGCTCGGTCATATCGACTTTGACACGATGAAGGCCTCCTTTCGCGAGCAAGCGGAGGGTCTGCTCGCCGGAGATGTGGATCTCTTGATTGTGGAAACCTGTCAGGATGTCCTGCAGATCAAGGCGGCCTTGATCGGTATCGAAGAGGCCTTCAAGGCTGCGGGCCAACGCCTGCCGATGATGGTGTCGGTGACGATGGAAACCACCGGCACGATGCTAGTCGGATCGGATATCGCTGCCGTGGTGGCGATTCTGGAGCCCTTTGCCATTGATGTTCTCGGACTCAATTGCGCCACCGGTCCTGAGCAGATGAAGGAGCACGTGCGCTATCTGAGTCAGCACAGCCCCTTTGTGGTCAGTTGCATCCCCAATGCCGGCCTGCCGGAAAATATCGGTGGCGTTGCACACTACCGGCTGACGCCGACGGAAATGAAGATGCAAATGCTTCATTTCGTTGAAGATTTAGGGGTGCAGGTGGTCGGTGGCTGCTGCGGAACCACACCGGCCCACATCGCGGCCCTCTCGGAATTGTCCAGTACCCTCACTCCCGCCCCGCGCCGGGTGCGTAAGCCTGAACATCGCCAGGAAAGACCCCATCTTGACTATGAACCGGCGGCGGCCTCCATCTATGGCGTTACCCCCTATTTCCAGGACAACTCGTTTCTGATCATCGGCGAGCGCCTCAACGCCAGCGGGTCGAAGAAAGTGCGCGATCTGTTGAATGAGGAAGACTGGGATGGACTCGTTGGCGTCGCCCGCAGCCAGGTCAAAGAGAACGCCCATATTCTGGATGTCAACGTCGATTATGTAGGCCGCGATGGTGAAAAAGATATGCACAATCTCGTTAGTCGTCTTGTCACCAACGTCAATCTGCCCCTGATGCTCGATTCCACCGAGTGGCAGAAGATGGAAGCGGGTCTCAAGGTGGCTGGCGGTAAATGTATTTTGAATTCAACCAATTATGAAGATGGCGATGAACGCTTCTTCAAGGTTCTTGAACTGGCCCGTGACTACGGGGCCGCCGTTGTCGTCGGCACCATTGATGAAGAAGGTATGGCCCGCACGGCCGAGCGCAAATTCGCTATTGCCCAACGGGCCTATCGTGATGCGCTGGAATATGGCATTCCCGCCCATGAAATCTTCTACGATCCGCTGGCCCTACCCATCTCCACCGGGATTGAAGAGGATCGTTTGAACGCTGCGGCCACGATCGAGGCCATTCGGCAAATTCACCAACAATTGCCAGGGGTGCATGTGCTCCTGGGGGTAAGCAATGTCAGTTTTGGCCTGTCTGCGGCGGCCAGGATTGTCTTGAATTCAGTCTTTCTCCACGATTGCTGTCAAGCGGGCATGGATGCGGCCATTGTCAGCCCTGCCAAGATCCTTCCCCTGGTCAAAATCAATGCCGAACAACAGCAGCTCTGCCGCGATCTGATTTATGACCGCCGTCGCTTCGATGACGGTGACACCAGCATCTGCACCTATGACCCGCTGACCGAACTCACGACGATGTTTGAGGGGGTCAGTGCCAAGGAGGCCCGCGCTTCAGGACCCTCCTTGGCGGATCTGCCGGTGGAGGAACGCCTCAAGCAACACATCATCGATGGCGAGCGCATTGGGCTGGAAAGCTCCTTGAACGAAGCGCTCGCCAGCCATCCACCCCTGCAGATCATCAACACGTTTTTACTGGATGGCATGAAGGTGGTCGGCGAACTGTTCGGTTCCGGTCAGATGCAATTGCCCTTCGTGTTGCAGAGCGCCGAAACCATGAAATCGGCCGTGGCCTTCCTGGAGCCCCACATGGAAAAAACAGAGGGGCAATCCAATAGCAAGGGCAAATTTTTGATCGCCACGGTCAAAGGGGATGTCCATGATATTGGTAAAAATCTTGTGGACATTATTCTCACTAATAATGGCTATGAAGTCATCAACCTTGGTATCAAACAAAGCGTCGATGCCATTGTTGAAGCCCAGCAGAAACATCAGGCCGATTGCATTGCCATGAGCGGCTTGCTTGTCAAATCAACGGCCTTCATGAAGGACAACCTGGAAACCTTTAATCAAGTCGGCATCTACGTGCCCGTGATCCTTGGCGGTGCAGCACTGACCCCCCGTTTTGTCCATGGGGATTGCCGGTCGGTCTATCGCGGCCAGGTGATCTACGGCCGCGATGCCTTTGCCGATCTTCGTTTCATGGATGCCCTGATGGGCGCCAAAGAGGCGGGACGCTGGGAAGACCAACAGGGCTTTCTTGACGGTGCCCCCCCTGGTTTCGCCCTTGAAGCCAGTCAGGATGGCACTCCGGGCGATTTGCCTGACACTTCCGAGGCGGAACCCCAGGGGGAGGGCACCCCACTGGCGGCGACTGATCCCAGCACGTCTGAGGGGAGCGATAGCGATGGGCGCTCGGAGGTGGTGCCTGAGGAGCCAGCGCTTACACCCCCGTTCTGGGGCTCCCAGGTGTTACTAGAGGACTCGATCCCCCTGGATGAGGTTTTCACCTACCTCGATCGCAGCGCCCTCTTCGCTGGGCAATGGCAACTGCGCAAGGCCCAAAACCAAAGCCGCCCGGATTACGAGGCGATGCTGGCTGAAAAGGCCGAGCCGGTTCTTAGCCACTGGATCGAGCGCATTCAAGAGGAGGCTTTGCTCACTCCCCGCTTGGTTTACGGATACTTCCCCTGCGGTCGCCAGGGCAATGCGGTGGTGGTGTACGACCCCAGCGCCATGGCCCCAGGAGCCACGCCGGCCGAAGCCGGACCGGAGCTGGGCCGTTTCCTATTGCCGCGCCAACGGGGGGGGAACCGTTATTGCATCGCCGATTTCTACCGCGACCTGGCCCCCGGCGACGCCGGCAACCTGACGCCAATGGATGTGTTGCCCATGCAGGCCGTCACCATGGGGGAAAGGGCCACGGCCTTCGCCCAGCAGCTCTTCGCGGCGGATCAATACAGCGACTATCTGTACTTCCACGGCCTGGCGGTGCAAATGGCCGAAGCGCTTGCCGAGTGGATCCATGCCCGCATGCGCCGGGAGTTGGGCTTTGCCGCCTCGGAGCCCTCGGCCCTGAGAGATGTCCTGGCCCAGCGTTACCGGGGCAGCCGCTACTCCTTCGGCTATCCCGCCTGTCCCAACGTGGCGGATTCCAGGCAACAACTTGCCTGGCTGGGGGCCGACCGGATCGGTCTTTCTATGGATGAAAGCGACCAACTGGAACCGGAACAGAGCACCACGGCCTTGGTGGCCCTCCACAGCCGTGCGCGGTACTTCAGCGCCTAAAAACCAAGTACCACGGCCATGGCAGGCTTTGGACGCTCTTCCGCACCCAATCCCATGGCCCTCGCCGGTCCCGGCGGCATCGATGCCGCCATTGCCTTAGGTCAGGACCTCGATGGAACCCCCCTGGCCCCAGCCATGCTGGCGCTTTACCAGGAGGTGATGGAGCTTGAGAACGGCCGCGCCCGCAGTGGTGTCACCAAATCGATGCGCAATCGCATCGTGCGCACGGGAGCCAAGCACTTGGATCAAGCCACCCTGGACGCCCGCCTGCGCGATGCGGGCTGGGAGGGCCTCAAGGACAAGGAAATCGCTTTTTTCTACGGCTAGGGCCCTTGCTGGACCTCATTTGCACAGTTCCTCCAGGGTGTCAATGACGTCCTGCTGGAAATCCTCCAGAGCGTCCGAGTCGCCCAGATCGATGCCCTCGCCGGCAGCGTTCTGGGTGAGCTCCTGAAAATGGAAGGCGCCTTCGCCATGGGCAAGAAATTCCATGGCGGAAGGCTCACCACTTTCCTTGTAGGCGTCGCAGAGGGCCAGGAAGGCCGCATCCTCGGTGAAGTCCCAAGTCATGGAGGGGTCGGTGCTCAGCGGAAGTATGCAGCCGTAGATGACCTTTAACGCCTCCCCCCGCCATTCCGTCAACCTCCCTGACCCGGTTTGTGTGTTGATCCTTCAGACTGTGGATCGTTGTTGGCCGCCTTTCCGTGTCCCCATCCCCCTCTCCCGCAGCGGCTGGAGAGCTCAATGTCATCGGTGAGGCCTTGGAGATCTGCGGTTGTGAACCCATGACCGGCTGGTTCCGGGACGGCAGCTGTCGCACCAATCCTGCCGATGTGGGTCTCCACACGGTTTGTTGCGTCGTCAATGAAGCCTTTCTGGCTTACACCAAAGCCCAGGGCAATGACCTCAGTGCACCGGCCCCGGCCCATGGCTTCCCAGGGCTGAAGCCCGGTGATCACTGGTGCGTCTGCGCCAGTCGCTGGCTGGAGGCCTACGAGGACGGCATGGCGCCGCCTGTGAAATTGGCAGCTTGTGAGCAATCCACCCTGCTGCTGGTTCCCCTGGAACTGCTGCAGGCCCACTCCGCCTGAGGGGCCCCTGGCCCCCAGACGAGAACGGCCAGGTGGCCAGAGGGGCGCAGCATGGCCGATGATGGGAAAGGTCCGGCATTCGCATGGGTCTGCGCATCACCCTGTTGGGCAAAGGGGCTTGGGGAAGCACCCTCGGCCGGCTCTGGAGCCTCCAGGGCCATGGGGTGACGGCCTGGTCGCGCCGGGATGGGCCGTTGACGCCCATAGTTCTGGACAACAGCGAGTTAGTGGTTTCAGCGGTATCGATGGCGGGGGTGGAGCCGCTGGCCCAGGCCCTCGTAGGCCATTGGCCCCCAGGGATGCCGATGTTGACCTGCAGCAAGGGCATCGACTTGGAGCGTCTCTGTAGCGCCAGCCAGCTCTGGCAACGCCACCATCCCCAAATCCCCATGGCCGTTCTCAGCGGTCCCAACCTGGCCGAAGAGTTGGATCGGGGTTTGCCGGCCGCCAGCGTGGTCGCCAGTCACGATGCAGCCTTAGCAGCACACCTGCAGACGGCCCTGCTGGCCCCCAATCTGCGCCTCTATACCAACTCCGATCCCATCGGCACGGAGGTGGCAGGCGCCATGAAAAACGTCATGGCCGTGGCGGCCGGCATCAGCGATGGGCTCGGACTGGGCGCCAATGCCAAGGCGTCCCTACTGTGCCGCGGCCTGGCGGAGATGGGGGTGGTTCTGAAGGCCTTGGGGGGCCAGGGGCCCACCCTTTACGGGCTGGCGGGACTGGGGGACCTCCTGGCCACCGCCAACAGCCCGTTAAGCCGCAATTACCGCTTTGGCAACCATCTGGCCACTGGGGCCACCGAAGCGATGGCCCTGGCCGCCATCGGCGCCACCGTTGAAGCGCCCACCACGGCCCGGGCCGTGGTGGCCCTGGCGGATCGCCAGGGTTGGTCGGTGCCAATCTGCCGCCAGGTGGTCGACCTGCTGGAGGGTCGGGTGGATCCCCGCGAGGCCGTTCGGGCCCTGATGGAGCGAGATCTGCGGCCCGAAGCGGACGAACGGTGCCGATGATCCAACCCACCTTCGCCGGGATTGCCGCCAATGCTGGCCCGGGGCTGCGGGCGGTGCTGATCGAGGCCTTCGGCGATGGACCCTGCTGCGGTAACGGCGCCACTGTGGTGCGACTGGAATCGCCGGCCCGGGCCCCGTGGATGGGCACGATCGCCGCCAGCCTGCGCCAGTCGGAAACGGCCTTTGTGCTGCCGGTTCCAGGAACCCGAACCTGGTTGCTGCGCTGGTTCACCCCCACGACAGAAGTGCGCCTTTGTGGCCACGCCACCCTTGGGGCCCTGTTGGCCCTCGCCCACTGGGGAGACCTCCAATCCGGGGAGGCCCTGCACTTCCGGACCCGCAGCGGCACCCTGCCGGTGCGCCTGCTGGAGCCGGGGCTGGGTCAGCTGGATTTACCAACGGGGGAGCTGGTTCCAACCACCGTGCCGGAGGGCCTGGGCCGGCTGTTGCAGCAGCGACTGGGGTATGGCCCAGAGGCTTACTGGAGCTCGCCCCTCGGCTACAGGGTCGTCCTGGTGGCTGCCGAGGCGCCCCTGGCCGCCATGGCCTCCCTGGCCCAGGAGCTCCAGGGACCGGACCGGGCCGGGCTGGTGCTGATGCAGCCGACAGCCGGCCATGGGGGTCCCCAGGTGGCAGGGGAACCGGCGGATTACCAGCTGCGCTTTTTTGCACCAGGCCTGGGCATCAACGAAGATCCGGTCACCGGTTCGGCCCACGCCCTGGTAGCCCCCTATTGGCAAAAGCGGCTGCAACGATCCCGTGTGATCGGCTGGCAATGCTCTGACCGTCCTGGGGGCATGGTGTGTGAGGGCGCTCCATCAGGCATGATCCGCCTGACAGGTACGGGACATCTGCTTTGGGATGGCACCTTGAACGCCTCAGTGCCCCCCTGGCCCGAGGCATCAAACTGTACGGGCGACGATGGCGAGGTCTGCTGGCAGCACTGGCTCGCCATCGATTCAGACCCCATCCCCTGATGCTCACAGCCCCCCTCGCCACCGTGGCGGTAGGCGCTGGATTCTGGGCCCAGACCTTGCTCAAACCAGGGGGCACCCCAGCCGACCGGGACGTGCTCGAAGCCCTGATCGCCCAACCGAGTCGGACCACCGCCACCAGCCGGGCCGGTGCCTTCAACATCACCTCGCCCGCGGCTAGCGCCGCCGCGGCAGGCTTGCCCCCAATCCTGCCGTCGCCGGCCCCGGCTACCGGCACCAAGCCTTCCGGGACCCAGGCCGTGGGCAGCGAGGCCAAGGCGGCCGAGATGGTGGGCCGGCTGCGATCGGCCAGGATTGCCAAAGGCTCCAGGTCCCTCCAGGTTCCCCAAGGCGGCCCTGAGTTGGCCCTAGAGATCCGGGTGGCCCTGCTCAAGCTCTCGGCCCGCCCCAGGCTCTCTGCGGAGGGTCCCTGGCAGATACGGGACCGGGCCGGCCACCTGCTCGCCCAGGGGGGTGGCGGCGACACCCCTGACCTGGAGGGCCTGATGGCCAGCAATGCCGAGTTGTGGATGCGCAGTACGGCTGACGGCGCCTTGCAGGCCGATGGGCGGGCCTATGGGGGCCTGTTGCGGGTCCTGCGGGCCGCCGATGGTTTCCAGGTCATTAACCACCTCTCGCTTGAGTCCTACATCGGTTCGGTGGTGGGGGGCGAAATGCCCAGCAGCTGGAACATGGAGGCCCTCAAGGCCCAGGCCGTGGCCGCCCGTTCCTATGCCATGGCCCACATGGCCCGTCCGGCCGATCAGCAGTGGCATCTAGGGGACACCACCCGCTGGCAGAACTACGAAGGCCTCAGCAGTGTCAGTGGCCGCACCCGGGAAGCCACCACCAGTACCGCAGGCGTCATCCTGAGCTACCAGGGGGGGATTGTCGAAAGTCTCTACGCCGCCACCCAGCAAATCGTCGACGAAGCCCATGGGCAGCTGGGGGCCAGCATGAGCCAGACCGGGGCCCAGGAACTGGCGCAAAAGGGCCTTCGCTTCAATGAGATCCTGGGGCGCTACTACCAGGGGGCATCCCTGGCCCGGTTGCAAGCTGGTGCGGGCTGAACGTTACTGGCGCCGGGCCTCCCAGGTCTCCCAGGAGGCCTTGGATCGCGGTGCCCTGGTTCCCTTGGCCACCGAGGAAATCCTCGATCCCCGCCTAGCTCCCTTCCGTCTGCGCACCCTGCATGGCTTGCCGCCCCGCCACCTGAGGGAGAGCGGACCACGCCCCAATCCCTTTTTGCCCTGGGAACCGCTGCTGCAGGTTGACCAACTGGAGGGCGGCCATGTGGTGTTGCTCAACAAATATCCGGTCCAGTCCTGTCACCTGCTGCTGATTACCGGGGAATGGCAACCGCAGCAAGGCTGGCTGGAGGGGTCGGACTGGCGGGCGGTGGCGAGGGTCGCCGCCGACACCGGTGGACTCTGGTTCTTCAACAGTTCGGCCCTGGCCGGTGCCAGCCAACCCCACCGGCACCTACAACTACTGCCCCGCCAAGGGGACGAACCCAGCTGTCCCCTGGCCGAATCGATCACCCAGCAGCTGCGGCAGGAACATCCCCCCTGGCCGTGGGCCTATCGCATCAGTCCCCGCCTGGACCCGCTGGGTTGTACGGACCTGGCCGAAATCTATGCCTGCCATTGCCGCGACCTGGGACTGGGGGAGCCGGGGCTCCAGGACCAACCCCTGCATCCGTACAACCTCATTTTTGATGACACCTGGTTCCTCACCGTGCGCCGACTCCGGGAGCACTGTGCGGGTTTCAGCGTCAATGGGCTCGGGTTTGCCGGCTATCTGCTCGGCACCCATCGCTCGGACCTGAACTGGCTGCAGCAGAAGGGTCCTTGGGCCCTACTGGAGGCGGTGGCGGCCCCAGCCGGCTGAGCCTGCCAACCGGTTTCCGTAATTTCACGGTTGGCAGCGGCGCCCAAATCGAGCTTGCTGGAAAGGCGGGCAGTTCTTGATGGAACGGATCTGGTCCAGGCTTCTTCGCTTGGAATCAGGTGCTTCCAAACCCAAGCTGGCCGGCTTATTTCAACACTTTATTCTCATTTTTATCGTCATGATCAGGGCCCATTCCCCCCAGCCCCGTCGCTCGCTTTCCCTGGCGACACCCCAGCTGCAACAGCGTAATCGTCGCGTTGAAGTCCACAGCCAACTGGTGCGACCCCTGGCAATTCATTATGCCCGACTCAGCCGGGAATCCAGTGAAGATCTCCAGCAAGCGGGCATGCTCGGCTTAATTCGCGCTGCTGAGCTCTATAGCCACGAACGCAAGACACCTTTTGAGGCTTTCGCACGCCCCCATATCCGCGGCGCCATTCTTCATTACCTGCGTGATGTCTCTCCCCTGGTGCGCCTACCCCGCCGTCAGGCCGAACTTCAGGATCGGATCCTGCAGTGGCAACGGCAGCAAGGGCCCGGTCTCAGTCGTCCCGACATGTTGGACACCATGCAAAGGGAGCTGGGACTTAGCCCCGGCCAGTTGCATCTGCTGCAACGCAACTGGGCCATGAATCGCCCCGCCAGCCTCGACCCGGAAATGCTCGAGGATCTGGCCAGCGAGGAAGAAACCGGCCTGCCTGGGACCAGCACGGCGCCCATGCCCCTAGGGGCGATGCTCGCCGTGCTCGACCCCAAGCAGCAACTGATCGTGCGCCGGGTGGTCCTCGAAGGCTGGAGTTATCGCAAGCTCGCCGCTGACCTCGGCCTCAGCCCCATGACCGTGCAACGGCAGTTACACAAGGGGCTGGAACGCCTGCGGCAGCACCTCGATGGCGTTACTGGGGAGCTTCCCTGGACTCCACCCAAACCGAACCGCTCCCAGGGCCGTCAGCGCCTGGGGCCGGACGCCGCATCTGTTCTTCAAGCGTGTTGATGGAGGCATTGAGCCCGGCCAGCTGACGTTCGAGGCCATCGCGCCAGAGGGTCAGCAGGCGCAGTTTGCGCTCCTGGTGGCCGCGCCAGGAGGCGTCACCAGGCTCGCAGGGAATGCAGAATCCGAAGGGGAACAAGGGAGGCGTTGCAGGGGTGCAACGTTTCTAGCGGGATTGATGGGGCGCCGGCCAAGGACGCCCCAACGGCCAGCGCCGGGTTACCGCCGCTTCCCCTCAGTAGCGGGAACCGGCATGATTGAATCCGATGCTCAAGCTGGATGACCTGCGCCAGCGCCATGAACAGTGGGCTCCAGTGGGGCCAGTGCTGAGGCCCCCTGAGTCACCGTGACCGAATCTAATAAGGGAGCCAAGCGGCGTTTCAACCTGGAGCTCACGCTCGAACGCCTGTCCCAGATCGATGCCCTCAAAAAAGAATGGGGCCTGCGTAATCGCGGTGATGTGCTCGAACGGCTGCTCGAGACCCTCTTCGCCGCTGACCCCGCCGAAGCGGAGGCCGTCCAGCTCGACATCCTCGGCGCCACAAACGGCAGCGCCGAGGTCAGCCCAGTCAGTTCCGATCCCTTCGACGACCAGTCGGCCCTCGTGCTGGTGGGACCTGGCATCGAGCCGCAAGCACCCGCCACGGACATCATCCTGCATCCGTCCCGGGGCCTGGGCCCTAGGGCTGCCCCAGGGTCTGGAGGCGAAGCCCCAGCTTCGGGAACGAACCCGACCCCTGGGCCCCCAAGCGCCAACGGCGAGGCTCGTCCTGGTGGTATCGACCTGCCTGGATTCGTGCGCCGCCGCAGCGACGAACTGCGCCACAGCCTCAGGTCCGATCCACCCGCACCCGGCCACCATTCCGTTCTTCCCCCCCTGCCCCTTGGGGACCAGGTAATTGAGGCGGCCCAACAGGCAGCCCTGCAGCAATGGCAAGATCTTTATGGCCACCCCGCCAACGCGGCGGTCCTGGAAGCGGCAATGGTGTGGCTGGCCCAGGATATTTGGCCCCAGGCCGAGGTTTGCGAGGGTCGCCGTTTCACCTGGTCTGCCGCCTGCACCCTGATGGGCCAGTTGGTGCCCGAATGGGGAGCCAGCTCCCCGAGTTTCGAGCGGGTGATGGTGACGGCGGGGGTCCTCGAAGACCCCTACAGCGCCGCCACCCTGCCCCTGCGCATACCCACCCTGATCCACCGTTTTGTGCATCGCTTCCGACGGCGCCGGCGCGGCACGTCCTTCCAGACCCTGGAGCACACCATGACCCTGCAGGGGGCCCTGAAGCTGCTGCAACTGCCGACGGGCCCGGGTCATCGGCTCACCCTGGCCCAGATTCGCGAGGCCTATCGGGACATGGCTCTGCAACACCATCCCGATTCCGGCGGCTCCCTGGAGGAAATGCGCCGGGTCAACGAGGCCTACCAACTCCTGAAGGAGCTGTATCGCCAACCCGAGCCGCGCGAATCGCAATCTTGAGTCTCAATATTCTCAGGCAAGTCTCGCTATGTGTCTAATGCTCGGACTCATCTGAGACGCAAGCGTCTAGTCTAAGACCTAAAGCAAGTCTCTGGCTGAGGCATTTTGAGACCAGTGGGAAATCTCCACTGGTCTCGCCCATCTCAACCAGCCGATGCCGAGCCCCATCAGGCGCCAAACCCATGAACCCCAATTCTCATTTGAATTGACTGGGACTCGGTATTGGTCTAGCAATGAGTCTTATTCGTTTCTTACTAGACAAAATACTTTGCTCCAATTGCTGCATTTCCGGTTGCACCAATGCGAAGGACCCCGCGGCTTGATCCAATAGAAAAAGCAGCCATTTCGCGTTCGATGCCGCCTTCCATGGCGTCCCGTTGGGACCCATAGCTGATCTCCGGGGGCAGAATCGCTGCCTTGGTCTTCGGATCCCCTGGTGGCCAGCACCGGGCGCCGTCCCGCACCGACCCGGCTACCCCATGGCAGGGGGCGCCGGTCCGAATGCTTCAGGTCAAGCCAATTGGACAAAATTGGACAAAGAGACTCCCAAAACCCTTGCAACAGATAAGGAATGACAGCCGCGTACCTGCTTTAAACACAGATACGCAACCCTGAACGCTGATTTTCTGGGTCCCTGGATCCCTGGGTCCCTGGGTCCAGCCCCGACCGTTCGCCCTTTGCCGCAGACCAGGAAATGTCGCAGTCATCTCGGATGAGACTTGAATTGAGTCTTAAACCACGTCTCAACTTGGAATTATGATCCATTCGTGCGACCGAAGCCGAATGGCGGTCCCAACCGAATCGGCTCGACCGAGAACGTGACCATGGGATGCATGGGATGGGCGTGGGCAGCGAGGGAGCTTGAAACTTTTGAATCAAGTATCCCAACTGAGACTCGTTTATAGTCCTAAAATAAGATCCAGATGAGATAAACAAACAGCTCCGGTTCGCTTGGCTCGACTCCTGAGGCCAAGCACAAAAAAAGACCCCGCAAAGGGGCCTGAAAAATAAAAGCACTGGAACTGGCCGCTCAGGTCGTGGTTTGCATGCCCTGGATCAGATAGTCGAAATAGGGGCCGGCCATGGCGGCTTCGTCATTGGACATCAGGGCCAGGGAGGCCTCCTTGAGGGTGCGCATCGCTTCCACCATGCCGGGCATCGGCACGCCGAGGCTGTTGTACATCTCACGGGCACCGACCAGCCCAATCTGCTGGATCATCTCGGTGCTACCGGCCAGGACGCCATAGGTGACCAGGCGTAGATACCAGCTGTAGTCGCGTAAACACTGGCCCCGTTGCTTCTGACCAAAGGCATTGCCGCCAGGGGCCACGTATTCCGGCTTGCGCGTGAACAGTTGCTTGGCCGCTTCGTCCACAATCTTTTTTTCGTTGGCGTTCAGCAGTCGCACCACATCCAGGCGCCGGCCCCCTCCGCTGAGGTAGTCGACCATCGAGCGCAGCTCGCCGCCCGTGGGGTAGCGGAGCTGATCATCCGCCTGCAGGATCAGATCGCGTACGACGCTCATCGCAAAACCATGCACCAATCCATCCTATCCAGTTGAAAGGACCAACGGCCCAGCCTCGCCATCAGGTGTAACGCCCCTTTGCACTGCCCGCTTCGACAAGGGCTAATGGGCCAGGCCCGGCCCTGGCCGCGGCGTGGATCCTGGGGCGGCCTGCGCGGTGCCGGCCTTGCCTCCCGAGGACCTGCGAGCCGGAGCCTCTGACGCTGCCCAGTCGACATCAGCCTTCTAGGGGCGCTGAGTCGTTGCTGGGCGATGGGGCGCCCCGCATCAACCCCAGCGCTCACCAGAAAACGTCCTTGGAACCGGACATTGGAATCGGGGCCGGACCACTGCTCCAACCAGCTAAATTTTCTTCAAACCCAGGGTGTTGCCAACTCCAACATTGCGTTTGAAAATGTTTCTTAGCCATCCACCGTAAAAAACTTCGAAGCCATAACGGCTGTTGAAACTGGCTGTGTTGCCAACGATGCGGTTGCCCCGACCCCCAAGAACTGACAGGCCGCTCCCCAAATTGCGATCAAGTCGACTGTTGATCAACGTGACGCCGTTTGCGCGGTCAAGGGTGATGCCGGCCCCACCATTGCCGCTGAACTTATTGATTAGCTTTAAATCTTTGCTACCAATTACGATGCCACTTGTATTGGGACCCACGTAGAGACCTCCCAATTTGTTGCCATATAACTTGGTGCCGCTGGCGGACAAACCAACGTAAGTGTTGTTGATTAGGACATTCATTGCCTTGTCTGTTATTCTAATTCCATAAAGACTGTTATTCGATATTGTGTTCTGCGGCACAATGGAGGTTTGGTTTCCAGCGATAGTAATGTTGCTGGCGCTGCCATCAATAAGGATGCCGTTCAGACCATTTGCCCATGAAAGCGTTGGGCCGCCACTCGTATAAGAGGGTAGGCCGGAGATGCCCAAGCCAACAAAATTAGGAGAAATTGTAACCCCCTTTGCACGGCCAGTGACATGAATACCGTTGCCAAGATTAGCCGAGAAAAGGTTCGTTTGAATTGTATTATTTCCACCTGTTGCACTGATCAAAATACCATCCTTTCCGTTGGGGGCAGGAGCGAAAAAAGCACTGCTACCACCAAAAGTGTTAACGGTTTTAAAACCAGACACCGAATCTTTGACCTCGATCCCATTGCCCTTGTTGCCTGCGTTGACATTACCTAAGGGGATGATACCGCCATATTGAATGTTGCTTGAATTTCCCTCGATGAGGGCACCGTTGCCGCCATTGGCCACGATGGTTGCATTGTCGGCACCAAGTCCCAAGAAATTGGCATGAACTGTGATGGCATCGCTATCGGTCACTCTCAACCCGTTACCGCCGTTGCCGCTGACCACGTTGTAAAACACAAACGGTTGTAAATCTACGTAGGTGCCCAGCAGTCCATTGTGATCGCTCGCAAGGATCGATACACCATCGCCCATGTTGGCAATCGGCGCAATGCCTTCGCTATTGGTGCCGATGAAATTGCCGCTCAGGATATTGAAGCGGGACCGATTTTTGATCAAAACCCCATTGAGACCATTGCCTGAGATCAGGTTGCCTTGGGGAGGTCGCACAATGATGGGCGTTATTGTGCCCTTATCTCCCGTGGGGTTGTTACCTCCTTCGGTACTATTCCCACCGAGAATATTCATGCTGGCTCCATCACCCAGCAGCACCCCGTTTAAACCATTACCAAGGCCCGTGATGCCATTAGCGCTGGTACCGATGCGATTATTGGCAATCTTGTTATTGTCGGCGCCATGAATCTGAATGCCATTGCCCCGGTTAGCGCTGATCACGTTGGACACCTGCTGCGCCAAGGGGATGCCGGTTAGGGGATCAAGGGTGCCGATCAGGTTGTTGCCAGAATCTTGATCAATGAAGATGCCGTTACCGCGGTTGGCGATGCCGGTAACCCCATCAAGAGCCACACCGATATAATTATTCTGCACGGTGACCCCCCCAGCCTTCAAGGTCACGCCGTCGCCAGCAGCATCTCCCAGGGAAAAACCCTTCAGGCTGGATAATCCAGCCCCCCCCTTGAAGATCAACCCTCCATTGTTGTTGAAATCAATGCCGATCTGCGGCGATCCGGTACTGCTGGTGATGCCGTTCAGAGACACCCGGTCAGTAATCGTGGGCAGGGCGCTAGCCAGGGAGACCGTGCCACCGGCAAGGTTAGAAGCGAACCAAATATTGTCAGAACCAACAACAAAGTTGGCTCCCTCCAACGCTGATCGCAGGCTGCCTAGCCCTGAATCTGCAAGCGTGGAGACGATAAAATCCATCTTACAAAATGACGCATACTTATAACAGTACCATTAAACCTCCCTTAATTGTTTCACCTACCGGGGCGCTTGGATCCCGTTGGGCAGCTAAGAGACACTGTTAAACACAGTGGCTTAGACGGTCTGGCCTGTGAGCAGGCCATGGCAGGCGGCCGCTCCGGGCTCACCGCTGCAACGCTTCCTCCCGGCTGAAGCGCTGCTCCGCTTGGAACAGCTGCAACCCCAAACCGATAGGGTCGGACGATTGCACTTCCCGCCGGTGGCGCCCCCCGAGCCCGTTGCGCTCACCATCACCGATCTGGACCGGCATGGCCAGGGCCTGGGTCGTCTTGATGGCGAAGTCATTGTCGTCGCCGGGGGACTGCCCGGCGACAAATTGTTGGTGCGCCTGGGCGGACGGGCCAAGGGCCTGCGGCAGGGTCAGTTGGAGCGGCTGATCACCGCCTCGCCCGGACGGCGCCGGCCCCCTTGCATCCTGGCGGACCATTGCGGCGGCTGCAGCCTGCAGCCTTTCGATGACGAACACCAGCAGCAATGGAAACAGGCCAGCGTCGCCGCCGCCCTGCAGCGCCTGGGGGGGCTGACGCCACCCTTGCGGCCGCTGTTGGCCGCCCCGGCCGGTCTGGGCTACCGCAACCGTGCCGTGATTCCGCTGGAGCGGACCGCCGACGGCCACCTGCGGGCGGGGTACTACCGACGCGGATCCCATCGCATCGTCAACCTCAACCATTGTCCAGTCCTGGATCCCCGTCTCGATCGTCTGATCGCCCCGCTTAAAAGCGACCTGGAAGCCAGTGATTGGCTGATCGATCGCCACGGCGGCGGCGGACTGCGGCATCTGGCTCTGCGCCTGGGTGTCAACACCGGTGAGGTGCTGTTGACCCTGATTTCGGCCGACGCCGACCTGCCGGGCCTCGGGGCCTACGCCGAGGCCTGGATGGGGAGGTGGCCCGAGCTGGTGGGGGTGAGTCTCAACCTGCAGCCCCAGCCCACCAACCTGCTCATGGGTCCGGAAACCCGCTGCATTGCCGGCCGCTCCTGGTTGGAAGAGCGCTTTGGCGGTTTGAGCTATCAAATTGGCGCCGATACTTTTTTCCAGGTCCATACCCAACAGACCGAACGGGTTCTGCCCCTGCTGCAGGAGGCCCTGGGGCCCGCAACGGGCCGACTGGTTGATGCCTACTGCGGCATCGGCACCTTCTCCCTGCCCCTGGCCCAGGCCGGCTGGTCTGCCCATGGGATTGAACAGCACCCCGCTGCCGTCGCCCTGGCCCGGCGCAATGCCGAAGCCAATGGACTTGCAGCCAGGGCCAGCTTTGAGGAGGGTCTGGTGGGCGAGAAACTGGCCGAACGCCTCGCCGGTGCCCAGGCCCTGCTGCTGGATCCGCCCCGCAAGGGGCTGGATCGCAGGGACATCGGGGCGATTTTGGCCGACCCACCCCCACGGCTGGCCTATCTCAGCTGTGATGCGGCCACCCTGGCCCGGGATCTCGCCAGCCTGGCCGGAGCCGATGGGCCTTACCAGCTGGACTGGCTCCAACCCATCGATTTTTTCCCCAATACCAGCCACGTGGAAGTGCTGGCGGCCCTGCGGCGCCCTTGAGCCAGGGCCCCTTCTGGAGGGGGCTGGTCGCCTCAGCGGCGCAACCTGGCCTCAAAACGGGATTCGAGGCTGGTCACAACCTTCTGATGGGCTGCATCGACTTCCCCATCCGTGAGCGTGCGGTCGGGGGCCCGATAACGCAAGCGAAAGGCCTGGCTGCAGCATCCCTCTTCCACCTGGGCCCCTTCGTAGCGGTCCAAAAGCTCGGCTTGCTCCAGCAGGGGTTTGCCCGCCTTCCGGATGGCGGCCAATAACTCGGCGGCCGTCACGGAACGGGGCACCACCAAGGCCAGATCCCGTTCACTGGGAGGGACGGTGGCAAAGGGGGCAAAACTGGGCTGCCAGCGGCGGGGGCGGATGGCAGCGGCCAGCAATGGGGCCAGGGGCAGCTCGAAGAGGTAAGTCTCATCGGGCAGGTCCAGTTCACGGGCCTGGGCAGGATGCAGCTGGCCGAACCAGCCCAGCGGGCGGCCCTCAAAGATCAACTGGGCGCTGCGGCCTGGGTGCAGCAGGTCGGCGGGGGCTGCCCCCTGGTCCAGCGCCGGTCGATCCTCCAGGCCCAGACCCAGGCTCTGCAATCCGGCCTGGAGCAGACCCCGGGCTTCGAAATAACCCGGCGGCCGTGGTTTGCCACTGCTGCTCCAGCGCTCACTGCGCCGTTCGCCGCAGACAATGCCGCCGAGCAGCAGGCGTTCTTCGATGGTGGCCGGGTCGACAGCGGCGGCATCCTGGCCGGGGGCCGCCAGATAGACCCGCCCAATCTCGAAAGCCCAGAAATCAGGGCGAAAGGCCTGACGGTTGCGGCGGGCCGCCTGCAGCATTTCCTCGTAGAGGTTGTCGCGCAGGTGACCGGTGTCGGCCAGCAAGGGATTGGCCAGGGGAATGCGACCCGGCGCCGCCCTCACCAGCGAAAGCGTGCTGAGCTCCTGCAGCCCAGCGGCGCAGAGGGCCCGGCGCAGGCGACGTTCGGCCTGTTGGGAGGGATCAAGGCCCCCGGGGACCAGGGGATCGGGCAGGTGGACGTCAAATTGGTCGTACCCCACCAGGCGCGCCACCTCTTCGATCAGGTCCACCTCGCGCTTGAGATCGAGGGCCCGCTGGGCCGGCACCGTCACGGACCAACCGTCATCGTCGGCCTCCAGCTGGCAGCCCAGGGCTTTAAGGGTGGCCTCGATGCGGCTGTCCTCGAGGTCCTGGGGTTCGCCCTCAACCAGCACGGGCCCCAACAGGTTGTGCAAGGCATCGCGATTCAGAACCACCGGGGGCCTCGGGGCCTCGGGGCGACCGTGGCACCAGCGACCTTCCACCTGGGCTCCCGCCAGCTCCTGCAGCAGGGCCACCGCCCGATCGGCCGCGGTAAGGGTGTTTTCGCGGGGCAGGCCCTTTTCAAAACGACTGCTGGCCTCACTGCGCAAGCCGACACTGCGGGACGAGCGCCGGACGGCCTCGGACGCAAAGACGGCCGCCTCAAGCCAGATGCTGGTGGTGTCCGCGGTCACCGCCTCAGTCGCGCCCCCCATCACCCCAGCCAGGGCAATGGGTTGGTCGCCATAGGTGACCACAAGCGCCTCGGGACCAAGGGGGCGGTTCTCGCCATCCAGGGTGAGCAGCTTTTCGCCGTCGCGACCCTGGCGCAGCCCCAGCTGGGCCGGATCCGCCGGGCCAGCAGCTAGATGCGCCAGGGCCTCCCGGTCAAAAGCATGGAGGGGTTGGCCGGTTTCCAGCATCACCAGATTGGTGATGTCCACCACGTTGTTGATCGGCCGCAGGCCGGCCCGCTCCAGCCGCTGTTGCAGCCAGGACGGCGAGGCTTCCACCTTGACATCCTTAAGGGCCGTAACACTAAAAAGTCCCCCGGCCTCCATGGCGGCGGCGTTGTTAACGCTGACGGCCAGGGGGCTGGCGGCCACTGCCGCGGCCCTGGGGGGCAGGGTGGTGTGGCCGCCGCTGAGGGCCGCCACCTCCCGGGCGATGCCCTGCATTGAAAGTCCGTCGGGCCGGTTGGCGGTGATCGCCAATTCGAGCACCTGATCATCAAGGCCCAGGGCCGGACCCAGGGGCGCTCCGATCGGCGGCAGGACCGGCAGCAGGTCCTCGAGGATGGCGATGCCCTCCGAGCTTTGGGCCAGGCCCAGCTCCTGGAGGGAACAGATCATGCCGGCACTGGCCACGCCCCTCAGTTCGGCCGCCTTGATGGTGAGTCCGACCGCCGGCAGATGGGTGCCGACGGGGGCAATGGCGACGTGGATGCCGCTGCGCACGTTGGCGGCCCCACAGACGATCTGCAGCGGTTGGTCGGCGCCGATATGGACTTGGCAAACATTGAGTTTGCGGGCGTCGGCATGGGGCTCGCAGGCCTGAACCAACCCGACCACCACTCCGGCACTGGCGGCCGCGAGATCCTCAATCGCCTCGACTTCGAATCCGGCGATCGAAAGGCGTTCGGCCAGCTGTTCCGGCTCCAGCACGGCTCCATCACTGGCGACTAACTCCCGGAGCCACTGGAGCGAAACTTTCATCCCTAGGTTCAATCAATCCTGTTGATCCTAGGCAGGGTGGGCTCAACGACTGGGACCTCACCCAGGAGTGGGACCCCGGCAAGGTAATCTTTTTCATTGTCATTTCGCTTCGCTACAGCGGCGCAACGTCCTTCCCATGGCCAAAAACAAGGGCGTCCGGCTCGTGATCACTCTTGAGTGCACCGAATGCCGGTCCAACCCCGCCAAGCGTTCTCCTGGCGTGTCCCGTTACACGACCATGAAGAACCGACGCAACACCACCGAACGGCTTGAACTGAAGAAGTTCTGCAAGCACTGCAATTCCTCCACCGTTCATAAGGAGATCAAGTAGGCCTCGGCCCTTGCTGATCTTCTTTTGATTGCAGTCTTCCATCCCTTCTGACGTCCCGACCTGTTCCCCATGTCCAGTTCTTTTTTCAAGAAACGCCTCTCACCCATCAAGCCGGGTGATCCAATCGACTACAAGGATGTCGATCTGCTCAAGAAGTTCATCACCGAGCGCGGCAAAATCCTGCCCCGTCGTCTCACGGGTCTCACCGCCAAGCAGCAACGCGATCTGACCAACGCCGTTAAACGGGCCCGGATCGTCGCCCTGCTTCCGTTTGTGAATCCAGAAGGCTGAGTTGCCCCCTTCCCCCAGCGATGCCCGTGGGCCCTCTCCCCAGGTCGGAGACCTGGTGGGGGTCGCTGGCGACAGTCCCCAGCTGGCCATCGTCCACGGTGTTCGTGGCGGCCGTCTGGAACTGAAAATCGGTTTTCAGGGCCGCACCAATCACCTTCCCCTACGGGAGGTCCAGCTAATCCAGCCCTTGGCGGGTCGTGATCCAGGCTCCTTGCGGCTGGACCAATCCCCTTGGAACCTCAGTGCCGAAGTCCTGGCGGCAGCCCTGCCCCCCAGCCGGGATCTCGCCACGGCCTGGTTATTAATGGCCCAGCCCGATACCGCGGCTAGCGGCAAAAGCGATTCTGCGGATGGGGCCAAGGCAACGTCAGGTGTGGACCTGGGGGACTTTGTCGATCTCTTCGGCGATTCCGCTGACCCGACCCAGCGGGCTGCCGCCTGGCTATGGCTTGAAGGCGACCAGACCCTCTTTCGCCAGCGTCATGGACGCATCGAGGCCCGCAACCTCCAGGACCTGCGCCAATTGCGGCGCGAACGGCACCTGCGCCGGTTGGTCGAAAACCAGCGTTTGGTCTGGCAAAACCGCCTGATGGCGCGCCAACCCCTGGACCCCGACAGTCTGTCCAACGTCCAGAAAGCCGATCTGGATCGCTTGCGCCAATGGGCCGCCGGCGAGTGCTCCGAACCCCTCCCTGAAGCCCTGCTGCGGCTGCTGCAGGCCTGCCGCTGCCGCGCTGAAAGCGGCGACATTCGCCACCTGCTGGTGGATCTCGGCCAGTGGCCCCGCCACCATCTACCGGCCCTGGAGGCCACCACCTGGCAACTGGGTTTTAGCCCCGAATTACTCGCCGAAGCCGATCGACTGGTGGCCGCCGCCGCCAGCCCCATGGCCAGTGACGTCGACCGGCTGGACCTGACCCACCAGCGCCTGCTCACCATCGACGACGAGGACACCCAGGACATCGACGATGGTCTGGCACTCGAATGGCGCCAGGACCAATCCCCACGCCTCTGGATTCACATCGCCGATCCGGGTCGCCTGGTCCAGGCCGGCAGTCCCCTTGATCTGGAAGCACGCCGGCGAGCCTCCAGCCTTTATCTGGCCCGGGGCTCCCTGCCGATGTTCCCGCCCCAACTGGCCCACGGACCCATGAGCCTGCGCCAGGGCCCCGTGGCCCCCGGGCCCGGGGGCCAGCGCAGCGCCGCCTGGAGTCTCTGGGTCGATCTGGATCAAACCGGGGCCGTGGTGGCCGATGGCCTCGAGCGCACCTGGGTGCAAACCGCCTTGCGGCTGTCCTACGGGGATGCCGATGAACTGATCGACCTGGCGCCGCCCCAGGAGCGGGACCTGCTCTGCATGCAGACCCTGCTGGATCAGCGGCGCCAGTGGCGCGAACAGCGGGGCGCCCTCAACCTGGAGGATCCCGAGGGGCGCATCCGCTGCCGCGGCGACGAAGCCCTGCTGGAGATCACCGAGCCCTCACCCTCGCGCCAAATGGTGGCGGAGGCGATGATCCTGGCGGGTGCCCTGGTGGCCGAGCGGGGCCAACGCCTCGGCCTAGCCTTGCCCTTTCGCACCCAGATCCCGGCAGAACTCCCCGACGACCAGCAATTGCAAAGCCTGCCCCCGGGCCCCGTCCGCCACAGCGCCATCAAGAGGGGCCTCAGTCGCGGCCAGCTGGGCGTCACCCCTGGACCCCATTTCTCCCTCGCCCTGGACGCCTACGTGCAGGCCACCTCACCGATTCGCCGCTATGGCGATCTCGTGACCCAACGCCAGTTCGAGGCCCTGCGCCAGGGCACCGCCCCCCTGGATGAGGCCGGTCTCGCCAACCTCCTGGGCGAACTGGAGACCCCCCTGCGACAGGTGCAACAGATCTCCCGCGAAGACCAGCGCCACTGGCAGCAGGTCTGGTTTGAGCAGCATCCCCAGGGCCAGTGGCCCGCCCTGTTTCTGCGCTGGCTACGCCAGGACCTGCGCCTTGGCCTGGTCTGGGCGGAAGACCTGGCAATGACGCTGGCGGCGGAATGCCCGCCCGACAGTCAACCGGCGGATGCCCTGTTACTGCGGGTCCAGCAGGTGGATGCCCTACGGGACGAGCTCAAACTCCAGGCTGTCGCCTGACCCTGTAGCCCCTGCTGGAGGGTTTCGGTTCAGGGACTAGCCAAGCGGGACACCCGCAGCCAGGGCCCCCAGGGGTTGGCGCAGCCGATCAGGGCCACAGGCCGGGGCCGCTCCTGGGCCAGCAGCCAGGCATGCAGGGCGGGCTCCAGGGTGATCAGGGGCCAAACCTGGGAACCCTGCGCCGCAGACGGCCGATCCGCCAGAACCAGGCTGAAGCCCCCCTGATCATCGGGTCGCAATTCCCCCTGCCAGAGGCGCTCCCCAGGTTCGCAGGGGGTCACGCTGGCCGGTCCCGCCCCGCCGCTGCCCGCCACACCGCCCGTCAGAACGCCCTCCGGGCTAAGGACGGCAGGATCCGCTAAAACCTGCCGTTGGCGTTGGGCCCACTCGGGGTGATGCCAGGGGGTATCCCAGAGCGGAAAGGGACCGGCCGGGGCCTGGGGATCCTCGATCAGGCCCCTCTGAATGTCGGCCACCGGAACGGCGGCTGGCGGCTGGCCGCGCCGCACCGCCAGGGCCGCCGCCAGCCCCGCCGCCTGACCCACGTTGAGCACCAGGGGTTGCAGCCGGGTGGCGCCATTGGCCATGTGGCTGACACTGATGGCCTTGTCGGCCGCCATCAGATTGCTGACGCCGGCGCTGACCAGGGCCCCGTAGGGAATCGTGAAAGGGGTACCGCTCCAGCGACCACCCCAGCGACAGCTCTTGGGGGCCAAGAGCCAGTCGGGACCCGGGTAATGGTGGTCATTGGCGTAATTCCCCACGGCAATGGCGCTGCTGCCTCCCCCGGGCAACAACGGCAAGGGGGCCCGGCAGGCACCCGCCCCCAGCGGCAGCAACTGCTGCTCCACCACCACCTCCAACCCCACCAACCGCCGTCCTTCCCGCCAGTAGGGCATCAGGGCCAGACTCTGGTTCCCCTCCAGCTCGCCAACGGCCGCCGCCGAGGCATCGGGAAACACTGGCGCCGCCTCCAGGCGGCCACCGCTGGCCAGCGCCAGGGCCTGGGCGAAGGCCCCACTGTGGGCCCGCATCTGGGCCGCCAGTTCCGCCTCTCCGGCATCAGCTGGGAAGGCCGCCGCCGGCCTCCCACTGGCCAAAGCCCGCTGGAGGCCCCCATGCCAATCGTTGCCATGCAGGGGCCAATTCAGCATCACCAGCCCCCCGGGGAGGCGTCCATAGGTGAGGGTGCGCTCCAGCCCAAACGCTGTGCATGAGCCCGCAAAAGGTCCCTGGGGCAGGGGAGGGTCCAGGGGAACCTCTGGCGCTGCCTCATCGCGCAGTTGGCCCAGCCACACCCAGGTGGGGGACTGGATGGGTTGGTCCTGGAAAAAAGGCTCGCTGTCCAAGCGGGCCTGCTCTGGGGCACTGGGTTCCAGCCACTGTTCCCGGGGCTCCCAGCCCAACCGGAACGGGGCCCCGGCCAGGGCGATCAGCTCTCCCCGGTCACTGCCATCGATGACCACCTGGGCGCCGATGTCCAGGATGGCGTGTTGCCCCCCTGCTCGGCCCTGGGGCCGTTCCAGCCGCAGCGCCATGATGCGCCCCCCGGTGCGCCGCACCTCCAGCAGGCGGCAACCTGGCCACCACTGCAGCCGGGGTTCGGCCCGCAGCCAGCGGCGCAGGATCGCCTCGGCCGTGGCGGGGCGATAGCCAAAACAACTGACCCAATTCTGATCAAGTCCCAGGGGTTCGGCCCGGGCCAGTTCCCGCAACAGGGCCCCCCAGAGACCGGTTTGCCAGGGACTCAGTTCGTTGCCATCGGGGGCGCAGACCCCCGCCGCACTGACCATGCCCCCCACCCAGCTTCCCGGGGTGAGCAGCAGGGTGGTGGCGCCGGATCGGGCCGCTTGGAGGGCGGCGGCCATGCCGCCCGTGCCACCGCCCCAGACCAGCACCTCCACCGAATCGGTCATGGGTGGTCTGCGGGCGCCTGGCCTGATCCTGGTGCGTCGGGCGGCCCCTGTCCAGGGGCCTGCCAGGCCCGCTCGGTAAGATTGCTTTCGGGTCAGGGTCTTGCCGTTGGCCCAGAAGCCCGTCAGGCCGGTCGGGATCCCCCACGTCTTGCGACGCCCTGATGCCCTTCACCCTGACCACACCCCTCTATTACGTCAACGATCGCCCCCATCTGGGCAGCACTTACACCACCGTCGCCTGCGATGCGATCGCCCGCTACCAGAGGCTGCAGGGCCAAAAGGTGGAGTTCATTACCGGCTGCGATGAACACGGGCAGAAAATCCAGCGCACCGCCGAAGCGGCGGGGGTGACCCCCCAAGCCCACTGCGACGCCGTCTCGGCCCGGTTCCGGCAACTCTGGCAAAGCTGGCAGATCAGCAACAACCATTTCATCCGTACCACCGATCCCCGCCATCGGGCCATCGTCGAGCAGTTCTTTGCCCGGGTCGAGGCCAACGGCGATGTGCGGGAAGGCCGCCAGCAGGGTTGGTATTGCGTCGCCTGCGAGGAATACAAGGACGATCCGGCCGCCGCCATCGAGCCGAGCTGTGCTGTGCACCAGCGGCCCCTGGAATGGCGCGACGAAATGAATCTGTTCTTTCGCCTTTCCCGCTATCAAGAAGACATCGAACGCCTGGTGGCCAGCCCAGGCTTTGTGGCGCCGGCCTCGCGGCAGCGGGAGGTCCAGAATTTTGTGGCCGGAGGTCTGAAGGATTTTTCGATTTCCCGGCTGGATGTGCCCTGGGGGATTCCCGTACCCGGCCATGCAGGGCATACTTTTTATGTGTGGTTTGACGCCCTGCTGGGTTATCTCTCTGCCCTGCTCGAAAGCGATGACCCGCCCGATTTAGAACTGGCTGTCTCCCGCGGCTGGCCCGCCGATCTCCACGTGATTGGCAAAGACATCCTGCGCTTCCATGCGGTCTTTTGGCCGGCGATGTTGCTGTCGGCGGGGCTGGAGTTGCCGAAACGGGTCTTCGGCCATGGCTTCCTGACCCGCGAGGGCCAGAAGATGGGTAAATCCCTGGGCAATGTGCTCGATCCAGAGGTATTGCTCGAGCGCTGTGGAGCCGATGCGGTGCGCTGGTATCTCCTGCGGGATATTCCCTTCGGCGAAGACGGCGATTTCCAACAGCAACGCTTCAGCGATCTGGTCAACAACGATCTCGCCAACACCATCGGCAACCTGCTGAATCGCACCACCTCCATGGCCCGCAAGTGGTTTGACGGGGGCGTTCCGCCCGCCGGCGCCGCCCTGGAGTCGAGCCATCCCCTGGCCGTCGCCGCCTTGGCCGCCGCCGATCCGTTCGATGCCGCCATGGGGGCCCTGGAGTTTCGCGGCGCGGCCGAATCCCTGCTGCGGCTGGCCGAAACCGCCAACGGCTATCTCAACACCCAGGCCCCCTGGAAACAGATGAAACAACCGGGCCAGGAGGCGGCCGTTGGGTCTGACCTTTATGCGGTGCTGGAGGTGAGCCGCTGGTTGGCGGTGTTGTTGGCCCCCCTGGTGCCCGACCTTTCGGCCCGCATGCTCAGCCAGCTCGGCCAACCGGCCCTGGAGAGTGGGGCCAGCGCCAGCCTCACCTGGCACCCAGTCCGCCAATGGGGCCTGCTGCGTCCGGGTGATCCACTCCCTGAACCTGTGCCGGTGATGCAGCGCCTGGAGCTGGATTCCCCCCTGTGAGCACCGCTTGCCGCGGCTGTGGGCCCTGGCTGCTGTTGGTCCTAGGGCTGGTGCCCCTGGGCTGCAGCCGCCCACCAACCACCTTTGACGATGCCTCACCACCGTTTGTGTTTCGCGCCCTCAATCTGAAACAACAAAATGAGCGCGGCCAACCCACCTGGGAATTGACCAGCCCAGAGGCCCGTTACGACATCATGCGCCGGGTCGCCCAGGCCCGATCCCCCCAGGGTGTCATCTACGTCGCCGGCAAACCCCTCTATCGGCTCCAAGCCGCCAGCGGCACCGTGATCAATGACGGTGAAGTGATTCTGTTGGAGGGGGGCATCCGGGTCGAACGCCATGGCCAACAACCGGTCTTGATTACGGCGCGCCGGGCCCGCTGGATTCCAAGCCAGAAGCTCCTGCGCATCGATCGCGCCCCCGTGGCTAGAGACGGCTTGCATCGCCTCACCGCCCAACGGGCACGCTTCCTCTTCGATCGCGACCGACTGGAACTCGAGGGGGCTCCGCAACTCGAGCGCTGGGGCCAACCCAGCGATCCCTTCAACATCAAACAGCGGGGCAAGCCCGAAGTGGTGGCCCTTCCCCAGCGGCTCACCTGGCAACCGGGGGATGGGGCCCTGGAGGCCGAGGGTCCGTTGCGGATCACGCGCGTGCCCCCCGGCCGTCCGCCCCGGGCCTTACCCCAGACCCTCACCGCCGCCAGCCTGAAGGGCAACACCCGTGAGCAGCGGTACCAGCTCCAGGCCCCAGTTCAGATACGCGATCCCCTCGACAAGTTCGATTTCGACGCCCAAAATCTGCAGCTGGATGGGGCGGCCCAAACCCTCAGCAGCGACCAGGCCTTCAGCGGCCACTGGAAGGATTGGACGGTTGGCGGAAAAAGCCTCGTGATCGATGCCCGCCAGACCACGGCCACCATCCCCCTGGACTGCCGCCTGCAGCGGAGTGGCGAGTCCCTGGGCGCCAGGCTCTGCCGCTGGAATTGGAAGGACGAAACCCTTTTCGCCGAGGGCGATGTGGACTATCAGCGGACCGCCCAGAAGCAACGCACCCGGGCCGGTCAACTCTCGGGTCGCCTGGGCCCTGGGGGCGAGCTCAATCTGGCCACACCCGGCGGTCGGGTGATCAGCGCGTTTCAGGTGCCTCAGCGGCAGCGCCCCCTGCCCCCCGCACCTCCGCGGCCCAGGCCGGAACCCCTGCGTCTATAAGTTTTTCAGCCCACCCCCCGATCCATAGCAGATCGGCCTGACTGAAGCAACGGGCTGACCAGCCTCCCAGGACCAACACGGCCTCCTGGCCCACCGGCTGCACCACCACCGACGGCAGATCCGCCAACAGCGGTTCAAATTCGACCCGTCCGGGATACAGGTTGAGATCTACCAGGGAGATGGCCTTTTGTCGCTCCAGACTCTGCTGACAGATCGGCCCGAGACAGAACGGGGTGTCCGCCAACAGACCCCGGCGCAGCAGGCTGTGGCTGCCGGCCTGGAGCAGCACCACGGCGGCGGGGGTGGCGGTCAACAGCATGCGGCTGCCCCAGGCCAACTCACGGCGCAAGGGCTCGGGCAGGTCAGCGGCCAGGTCCAGTCCTTCGCGGCCCTCCAGCTCGGCCCTGGAGGCTTGGATAGGCTGGATGCGCTGCCACAACGCGGCGACCAACATCAACACCACCGCCAGCAGGCTGGCCAGGACGGCGGCGCGCTCCAGCGGGGGATCAATGCGGGGAGCCGACACCTGGTTGAGAACGACCAGGCCCAGGGAGACCAGGCCGATCGCCAGCAGCAGGCGGGAGGCCAAAGGGGTGGCCATGGGGCGCTTCACAGCAATGCCAACAATGGCCGATCCGTCCCCCTGGCACCGACAGCTGGGAGACCTTGGCGGTCTGCGTCAGACTGGAGAACATCCGTGCGATCGCCTTGATCCTCGAACGCGCCCCTTGGCCCCTTCCCATGGCCCCTCTGTTTCGCCACCAGGCCCAGATTGGCGCCTGGGGTTGGCTGACTTCTCTCGTGATCTCAGTGTTGCTGCTGTTCGGAGCTGTCGCGCCGGCGATCGCCCTGGGCGTGGGCGACCTGCCAGCGCTGCCACCGACAAGCCATGTGCTCGATCGGGCCCAGGTGTTGAGTCGGGCGGCCAGCGGCGAGATCGAAAAGGCCTTGGCGGCCCTGGAGGCCGATCACCTGGATGCCCAACTGATCACGATCGAACGGCTCGACTACGGCCTCAGCCTCGATCAGTTGGGCCAGCAATTACTTCGGAAGTGGCACGACGCCGCGCCGGATCAACCGCGCCTGCTGGTGCTGCTTGACACCCAAACCCGGGCGGCCTCCATTGTTGCCGACCCGAGTGTCGAGCGCCAACTCACCCCCGATCTGTTGCGCAGTACCGCCCGGACCACGATGGCCTTGCCCCTGCGCAGCGGCGAGCGCTACCGACAGGCCACCCTGGATGGACTAGTGCGACTTTCAACCGTATTGGCCGGCGGGGAAGATCCGGGCGAGCCGGTGGAAGAAACAGTGGTTGCACCGGCCAGCACGATTCCGAGCCAGGAGGAAACGGCCAAGAGCAATGCTTTCACCTGGATCGTCGCCTTGCTGGCCGTGGGCACGATTGTGCCCATGCTGACCTGGTGGATCTTTTCCCGTTGAGTCCTCTCTGAACACCATGGGTCTCAGCAATTGGATGGGCTCTTTTGCCAAGGGCAACGGTGACAGCACCACGACCGCCAACAGCAGCACCATCCGGATCAACCACGACCTGGAGCGGGCCTATGAGGCGGCCCTGATGATTCAAAGCATCGAACTGGAGCATTACAACGATCGTCCGGTGCGACCCGAGTTGGAACTACGCCTGCCCAAGGGGATTCAGGCCCAGGTTCTGCGGAGTTTTCGCGCGGCTTTGCAGGTCTGCCTTGAATCGATACACCGCCTTGAGCCGATCCGGGGCCAATTGGCCGGCCAGGAACTGCGCCAACTGCATCTCATCGAAACGGTGGTGACGCGGTATGACTCCAAGCGCCGTGTGCTGCCGAGCCTTAGCCGCAGCCCGGAACTCTTGCCCCGCAGTCTGCTGGGCGCCGTTGATCAAGTGCGCCGCCAGCTGGACCCTGAGGCGGAAGCCAATGTGCTGGCTGGTTTCAGGCGGCGACGGGACTCCACCTTGGTGGCCCTGCGCATCCTGCTGCTGCTGATCCTGGTGCCCCTATTGATCACCCAGCTGAGTCGCACCTTTGTGGTTTCGCCGCTGGTGGATCGATTTGCCCCGCACCACAATTTTCTTGGTTATGCCAAGCCCCACCTCGAAGAAAAGGCCGTCGAAGAACTACGGGTTTACCAGGCGGAGCTGGAATTTGATGCCCTCCTCAACAAAAAAGCCCTTCCCACCAGGGAAGAGCTGCAGGAAAAACTGGGCGAACGGGCCCAGGTACTCAAACAGGAAGCCGATGAAGGCAGTACCCATGCGATAAAGAATGTACTTTCCGACTTGTTTGGCCTGATGAGTTTTGTCCTAGTTTGCCTAATTGGCCAACGGGATATTCAAGTCCTAAAGGGTTTTATCGATGAGCTGGTCTACGGATTGAGTGACAGCGCTAAAGCCTTTGCGATTATTTTATTTACGGATGTCTTCGTCGGCTTCCACAGTCCCGAAGGTTGGACTGTGCTTTTAGATGGGGTGGCCCACCACCTGGGTCTACCCGCCAAGCAGAATTTCATCATGTTGTTCATCGCCACCTTCCCTGTGGTGTTAGCAACAATCTTCAAATACTGGATCTTCCGCTACCTCAATCGCGTTTCGCCTTCTTCTGTGGCCACCCTGCGCAACATGAATGGAGGCGGTTGAATTGGGCCCGCCCCTGGCCAGCCCCCCCCGGGCCCATCGCACGATGGTCAGTGGTCCCGCCGGCAGCGGCAAAAGCCGCTGGGCCGAGCTGCTGGCCGAAGGCAGCGGCCTCACAGTGGTGTACCTGGCCACGGGCCCCCAGCGGCCCGACGATGCCGACTGGCAACAACGGCTGGAGCGGCACCGCCGGCGCCGTCCGACCACCTGGCACTGCCGCGAGGTAGCCGGTGACCTGGGCCCGGCCCTCGGCCAGTTGGGGCCCGGGCAATTGGGCCTGGTGGATTCCCTAGGCACCTGGGTGGCTGCCCATCTCGAAACGGGAGATGGGGATTGGCGTCAGCGTTGCCAAGAGCTCAGGGAAGCCCTGCATGACTCAGCCAGCCCCGTGATCCTGGTCTGTGAGGAGACGGCCTGGGGAGTGGTGCCCCCCACTGCCCTGGGGTTGCGGTTTCGCGAGCGGCTGGCGGATTTGCAGAGGCATTTGGCCGCCGACTGTGACCAGGCCTGGCTGGTGTTGCAAGGACGGGCCATTGATCTGCATGCCCATAGCCTTGCCGTCCCCCCTGATCCCAGGGACGCCTGATGCCGCGCGTGGTCCTATGGCAACCCCAAATTCCGCCTAACACAGGCAACGTGGCGCGCACCTGTGCCGCCACCGGCAGCGAACTGCATCTGATTGAACCCCTTGGCTTTGAGATCAACGACAGGCAACTGCGCCGTGCCGGCCTGGATTACTGGCCGTGGGTCCAATTGCACCGCCATGGGGATACAACAACGTTTCTGGAAATCTGCCGGCAGCAGGGGGGGCGGCTGGTGGCCCTAAGCAGCCATGCGGCCAGCACCTATACGGATTTTGCCTTCTGCGCCGATGACTGGTTGCTGTTTGGCCAGGAAACCAATGGACTGCCGGCCCCGTTGCTTGCCCAGGCTGATGCAGCACTGACGATTCCGATGGCCCAGAAAGCCCAACCAGGGCAGGGGGGAGTCCGCAGCCTGAACCTCTCCGTGGCGGTGGCGGTGGTTCTGTTTGAGTCCCTAAGGCAAATGCAAGTCAGAGAGGGGAAAGAAGGGTTAGAAGAATGAGTGCAAGCAGGACATAAAAACCTGTTTCGGCAACCCTAAAGCATACCTTCTTTTAATTATCTACCACACTCCTGTCGAATTGTCAAGCTGATCGTATTTCCTGTCTGCGTTGACCTATGGAGGTCCATACGCTAAGGTCTGGCGGACTTGTGGATCATGGCTTCTCTAACAGGTCTTGTTCATTGAATTGGTTTGCATGAAGTCTGTCCAAATTTGGCCTCTGTTGTTCTGTGGTTCGGCGATCGTCTCTCCTTTCTTGACCGCCATAGCCCGCGATTCCGTATTAAGCGATACCCAGCAAACCCTGATCCGCGCCTTGACGGCACCAGCCCCCGGTGAAGACGAAGATGGTGATGGCCCAGGCTCTGCCACCGCTCCCCAGGCCCCCACAGCCAGCCAGGAGGATTCCCGTTCAGGTGCCACTCCCTTTCCAGGCGAGGCGACCCAGGTCCAAACCGCTTCTGCTGAGAGTCTCAACTGGCAACCCCTCTACCCGCCTCCAGCAAGCGCACCGGCAGCCACCCGGAACAGCAGGGGCCTGGTGCGTTCGGGTGACACCCTGCTCAGTGTGGCCCAGCGGTACGGCATGACCGTCAGCGATCTGGTGCGGCTGAATCCCGGGGTCGATAGCGCCAGCTTGACTCCAGGCGTTCAGCTGAAGGTGGCCCAAACGGCGCCCATGCGAGCCCACATGTTGCTGGCCCTCAAGCCCAGCGAGAGTGGCGGTCTGGGCTGGCCCGAATTGCCATCCTTCCCCCAGGTCCCGTCAGCACCGATGCCGGGCGCCGCAACAGGCGACTACATCTGGCCGACCCAAGGGGTGTTCAGCTCTGGATACGGCTGGCGTTGGGGGCGGATGCACAAGGGCATCGACATCGCTAACAGCACCGGCACAGCCATCGTGGCGGTGAAAGAGGGGCGAGTCACCTTTGCCGGCTGGCACGATGGCGGTTACGGCTATCTGGTGGAGATCAGACACGCCGATGGCGCCATCACCCGCTATGGCCACAACAGCCGCCTGCTGGTCAGCCAAGGGCAGGAGGTGCGCCAAGGCGAAATGATCAGCCAGATGGGCAGCAGCGGCCACAGCACGGGTCCCCACCTCCATTTTGAGATCATTGCCCCGGGCATGGGCGCCATGAACCCCCTCAGCTTCCTGCCTCCGCGGGCCTGAGCGATGCCCGTCCCTGAAGGGGACCATCCTCTACAATTAAAGAGTGCCAAGGCTCGGTAGCTCAGCTGGTTAGAGCGTGGGATTCATAACCCCAAGGTCGGGAGTTCAAGTCTCCCTCGAGCCATCAAATCCTTGCCCATTGGCGCCAAGGTGGAGTAGCTGGCTATCCACACTCAGCAGCAGCATTGGTTCCACCCGGCTCTGGCAATCCAGCAGGCGATCAAAGGGCACCTGACTCACGAACACCTCCGCCTCCGGCGCCTGCACCCGCTCCACCACTGGCTGCGGCAGCCGTGGATCGCCGTTCAGCCACCACAGAACCAGATGGGTATCGAGCAGCAGCCGCGTCACTGCAGCGCCTCAAACAGCCCATCCAGGGGCGCATCGAAATCTTCACTTAGCTGGATCAGGCCGCGCATCGCCCCAGGCGCCGCCACCGGCCGGGGCGGAGCCTGCCAGGCCACCAGCCGCGCAATCGGCACCCCTGAGCGGGCGATCACCACCTCCTGGCCCTGCTCCACCTCCTGCAGCAGCTGGGAGAGATGGGTCTTGGCCTGGTGCACGTTCACCAGGCGCTGGTCGGCCAGGGGCCGATTCGTCAGGGGCTCCTTCCTGGCGGCCATGGGACAGCGCATTGAACTAAGCCTTAGTTAAGTCTGCCCCGCAATGCCATGGCCGGGCGGCGCTGCCTGCTTCAACACAGGGGGCAGCTACTCCTATGCCCATGGCGGCATCAGCCTGCAGGAGTGCCTCACCCCCGTGTTGGTGGTCTCAGGCGGAGCAAGCAATGCGGCCCACTGCGGCAATTACCGAGATCAGCTGGAAGGTGCAGCGGTGGTGGCGGTGCTGTTGAGCCCTGATGGCCGGGTGATTGCCCAACGCCGCACGGTTGTGGGAGGCGAATCGTGAACAGCCAAATCCGGCCTAGTGTGGTCGCATCGGCGGAGTCAGACATGGCAGATGTGGTCGCAAGTCAGGTGTCGGTGCGGGATCTCAAAACCCATCTCTCCGAATGGCTGGCCCGTGCCCAGTCCGGTGAGGTGGTGGAAGTCACCTCCCATCGCAAACCCATCGCCCGCATCACCGCTGTGAAGCCAGCGGACTCAGAGATCAGCAGCCCGCTGCAAAAAGCGATTGATGCGGGCCTGATCAGCTGGAACGGTGAGAAGCCCAACTTGCCCCCACCGGTGAAGTTGCGTGGGCAAGGCAAGTTACTTAGCGACATCGTGATTGAGGATCGGGGTTGAGCTGGTGATCCTCTTTTGTGACACCAGCGCCCTGATGAAGTTGCTGGTCGACGAAGCCCAATCAGATCAGATGCGGCAGATCAGCACCACTGTTGATGCCATCGGGGTCTGCCGGATCAGCTGGGCTGAAACGATCGCAGCCCTGGCGCGGACCGAGCAGCGCCACCACCGGCCTTTGAGCCAGGGCCGTCTATTGCGCGGAAAGCAAGGTGGGCCGGGCGAGCATGGACTTAGCCTTGGAGAAGCTTTGAAAATCCTGCAAATAGGGCACGATTTTCAAGACTTTTCCTTGAAGAGGAGAAATCCCTCCTGGCACCGCCACGGAGCTGATTGTTGAGCTGGTGCGCCTGGCTTGCACAGCTCATTGGGCTGGACTTTGTCGATAGCGGGGGCAGTGGCGGCAAGCGGCTGTAAACCGGCTGGCCAGCAGCTCAGCTTGATCGGTGCTGTCCCCAGGCAGCCACCTGGTGCCTGGGGGCAAGGGCGTGGGGTCGTTGGCCATTTTCCCTGATTGCCGAGCAAAGCAAACCTGCGGTGCAGAAGTACTGGAGCTCCTCTTGCAGCCCCGCCACCAGTGCCAGCCGCTCGCACTCTGCCGCCAAGGGCCTTGCAGTTGTCCTTCACTTGCAGCAATCGACTGAGCGCAAGCATTGCATAAATGGTCTTTTATTAAAATTGGTTACTGGTATGCGGATATCACGAAAGCGTATTATACTGACAGCAGTTGGAGCTTCGACATGCGAGCTTTTTCATGTTTGCCTGGCATTGCATTAGCAGTCACGCTTGCAACAATTGACATTCCACAAGCTTTGGCCGGGGAAATCCAGTGGAGTATTGAAAACAACTTTAGACTATTAAAAGATGCCCAAGACCAAGATTGGTTAAAATCATTATCATTAAATAGTGAGAACCCCGAAACATCCACGGTTACACTAAGAGACCTCAAGGGGCATTGGTCAGAAGTGCCTAGAACATTTTATGATGATGCCAGTGGTCTCTATGAAAAAGATTACATTAATCCAACGCAATGGATAATCAAAGTTTCATCATCAACAGCCCCTTTTGGCTCTATGTGTGAATGGAAGATTATGGATAAAAAAATTAATGGGCCATGTCATGATTTTGTGATTCCTCTTAAGTTTGGAAGCAGCCCAGTCACCGTATCTGCCATTACGCCAATTGGTATTGAAGATAAAAGCATTGTTCAAGCTAAAGATGTTCTATTTTTAGCCATTGGCGATTCGTATGCTTCGGGAGAGGGCCAGCCAGACGTAATCAGAGATGGGAATCTCAGAAACGCTTCTTGGTGGGGTAGAAAATGCCATCGTTCACTGTACTCATGGCCAGTACTTACAGCGGCTAGATTTGCTCAAAATCACCCACACAATTCAGTTACGGTAGTAAGTCGCGCTTGTTCTGGTGCTTTAATAGATCAATTAACTAATACTAATGATGATGGCGGCCCTGGCGAATCGTCGCGAAAAGTTAATAATGAGGTTATGCTAGCGCCTCAACTTACACAAGTAAAAAGAGATTTATGCCTAGGCAAATGGATTAATGGTGAATGCCTAGGGGCATTGCGAGAGCCTGATTATATTCTGCTTTCAATAGGCGGGAATGATGCTAAATTTGGCACAATGGTGGTAGACGGGTTAATCCATAAAGTAAACAAAGGAATCGAGCTTGATGAAAAATATGTTCAAGATGCGTCTAATACCGTCGATAAACTTACCCAAAAATATCCGGAATTAGCCAGCAAAATTAACATGGCATACCCAAATTCATCTGTAATTATGGCTCTTTATCCTGATCCTCTTCATTGGCGACCAAATATATTTTGTGGACGAGGTACAAATGGTGGTTTAATCAAAGATGATGATGACATATCTCCAATTGATTTTACCATGAATGGCGCCGAAGAATTATTGGCAAAAATAACCAAAAAGCGAATTACTAATCAAGAAGTAACTGCTTTGCATGATGATTTTTATACACGCTTTGTGGGTAGAATACCTCTTACCATCAATCCCGATGATAATTCGTCAGTAGTTGAATTTAAAAACAATAGGAATTACGATTATCGAGGATTACTCTCTATTGGCAAGGATCTTGAAAAGCGATATCCTAAAAACTGGCGCCTTGTTGTTACAAATTCTGAATACAAGACTGGTACAAATCCCTTTGAATCCGAAGGAGAAAAGCGTGACACAGATCAACCACCTTGCTATCGCCCAAAAGGATATTGCGTACCTGGAAATACCGTAACTGGAAGATGGTTTAATACCATTACTGATTCAATTGATCGCATTGGCAATGTTTACGGTGCGATGCATCCAAACATCTATGGTCAGCTCTATTATGTCTCCAAGGTTTATCCAGCTTTGCCTAAAGTTAAAACCCACCAATTTGCCTGGGGCCTTGATCCTAATAATAAATTAGATCCTGGCATGAGTTGCAAGGTAAAGTAATAGTCTTGATTAACCAAGTAACTGCTTGAATCCTATCGCAAGCTGGTGTTCGCCCTCGCTATCGAGGCCTCAGGGCCGTACCGGCTTTGCGGTGACAGTGCGCTTCCAGCCCATCAGTACCACCTGCAATTGATGAACCTCTTTCGACGCACCCCTGTGATTGCAGCGTTGAGCCTAAGAATCAATGCTGGGCACGAAACCTCTGACGGCCTTCTTTACTCGTGCCTCTTGAATGTGCCTCTTGATGGCGCTTGAGCATCAACTCCGTTTGGTCATGGGTAAACCGGACGAGGCGTCGGGCGCCGCTTTTGTTGGGTAAACCGCGATGCACCCAGAAACTGGCGTAGATGGAAGACCTGTACGAGGGGGCGTAAACTGAATCCGTCAATGTGGTGAACAGCGAGGGTCAGATTTATGCAGGTGATGCATAAATCTGACTGGAGACTGGTTACGTTCCCATGCCAGTTGGCAGCTGGGTATGCCAAGCGCCAGACTGCCGCAAGAACGCAGCCGAGCCGCATGCGCAGACAACCGCAGTGCGGCCGCCACAAGGGCCCTCCCAGGGCAGCCCTTACTCTCACCTGCATGCCCGCCCGCCGCTCCAGTCCAAAGCCCCCAAAGGCCGCAGACGCCAAGGGTGACCTGACGGCGCTGGGCTTCCGGTTGGCCGAGAGCGGCCCGCATACCAGCAAGACCCTGATGCTTCAAGAGCTGGAGGCCCTGCTGACGGCGGTCCATCCTGATGCCCCAGCCAAGGCCTACCGGGTCGCGATCGTGGAGGAGAATGTGCTGGGCAAGCGCACCCTCTCCACCCGCAAGGAAACCGCCTCCCGGCTCACCGCCTTGCACGGCCTCGATCCCAGCAAGCCCCTGTTCCGGGTGCTGCGGCGGCTCTGGGCCGTGGATCCGGCAGCGCACCCCCAGTTGGCCCTGCTGAACGGCCTGGCCCGCGACCCGCTGCTGATGGCCACCACGGGGAAGGTGATGGTGATGGCCCAGGGGGAGCTGCTGCAGCGATCCGAGATGGTGGCTGCAGTCCAGGGCTTCACCAACGACCGCCTCAGCCCCAAGGTGCTCGATGCAGTGGCGCGCAACACCGCCAGCAGCTGGACCCAGAGCGGACACCTCAAGGGCAAGGTCAAGAAACTGCGGCAGCCCCTCAAGCCCCAACCTGTGGCCTTGGCACTGGCACTGTGGATGGGCTACGCCAGCGGCAAGCGCGGCAAGGCTCTGCTCAACACCCCCTGGGCGACAGCGCTTGACAGTTCCAGCTCGAGCTTGCTGGAGCTGGCGGAACAAGCCAAGCGCCTGGGCCTGCTCAAGCTGTCTCACGGCGCTGGGGTTGTCTCGATCGACCCGAGTGGCCTTGATCCTCACCAGAGGGGTGAGCAGCCATGAGCCGGATCGATGAGCTCGCCAAGCGCTACGCCGATCACATCGCTGTGCCCTGGCAGCAGGGCCTGCCGGCAGCCAACCGGGTGGTGATGCTCGTTTACGAGAAGGAGCTGGAGCGGCACCTGCGGGCCAAGTTGCTGGAATTCGAGCAGGCCACCAAGACTGCAGGCCATGGCTGGCAGCTCGTCGATCTCACCACGGCCTTTGCGGAGTGGATGGGCGGCATGAAGTACCGCGAGGAGTACTTCGAGCGGCCGGATGACATCCGCCTCAAGCTGGATTCCAGCTTCCTGCGGCACGTGTCAGATCTGATCAAGGCCCAACTCAGCCAGGCCACCGACAACGACGTGGTGGCGCTGCTGGGGGCCGGGAGCCTGTTTGGATTCCTGCGGCTCTCGGATGTGATCAAAGAGGTGGAGCAGAAGGTCCAGGGGCGCCTGGTCGTCTTCTTCCCCGGCCAGAAGGACGGCAACAACTACCGGCTGCTCGATGCCCGAGACGGCTGGAACTACATGGCGGTGGGCATCACCCGCCATCCCACAGGAGCGGTGGCATGAGCCAACAGATCTTTCAGACCCTGCAGCGCGACCCGCGCACAAGCCCGCTGGCCAATAACGGCCAGGCACGGATCACCACGCTCGACGACGACAACGCTCGCCGTGAGCTGGAGGGCGAACTGAGCACCTTCGTGTGTGACGGCCAGTACGGCCAGGCCATGGAGCGAATCCTGCAGAGCTACCTGTCCCAGCAGGGGCAGGCACGCCAGAACGCTGCCTGGGTGTCGGGGTTCTTTGGCAGCGGCAAGTCGCACCTGCAGAAGATGCTCGGCCACCTGTGGGCCAACACCGAGGTGAGCCCCGGCAAGCGAGCCCGGGATCTGGTGCTGGAGCTCCCCGATGGGGTGAAGGCCCACTTCCGTGAGCTCGACACCCTTGCCGCCAGAAGTGGCAAACCGCTGATGGCCGCCAGCGGCGCCATGCCCTCGGGCGCCAAGGACGCCGTGCGCAAAACCGTCCTGGCGATCCTGCTCAAGGCGGTGGGCATGCCCGAGAAGGTGCCCCAGGCGCGCTTCTGCTTCTGGCTGCGGGAGAAGGGTTACCTCGATGCGGTGCGCTCCGCAGTGGAAGCAGAAGGCAGCCGCTGGCTGGAAGAGCTCGACGAGCTCTACGTGAGCCCGCTGATCGCTGGCGCCGTGCTGGAGCAAGACCCGGACTATGCCGCCGGCAACCGTGAAGCGCGAGACGTGATCCGCCAGCAATACCCCAACAGCGACAGCGACATCACCACCGCCGAGTTCGTGCAGCTGGCTCGCAAGGCGCTGGCGCCCGATGGCGGCGAGCTGCCCCACACGATGCTCGTGCTCGATGAGGTGCAGCAATACATCGGTGACTCCAACGACCGGGCCACCGACTTTGTGGAAGTTGCCGAGGCTGTTCAGGCTGAACTCGACAGCCGGGTGATGTTGGTGGCGTCTGGCCAGTCAGCCCTGTCGTCGGAAACCCCGCAGCTGCAAAAGCTCAAGGACCGCTTCCGCGTCACGGTGCAGCTGTCGGACACCGACGTGGAAACGGTGATCCGCAAGGTGATCCTGCAGAAACGTGCCGATGCACAGGCCGATGTGCAGCAGGTGCTGGAGGCCAACGCCGGTGAGGTCTCCAAGCAGCTGGAAGGCAGCCTGATCAAGGAGCGATCAGAAGATCGCCAGGTGGCGGTGGCCGACTACCCGCTGCTACCCACGCGTCGGCGCTTCTGGGAGGAATGCTTCCGCAGCGTGGATGTGGCCGGCACCAACAGCCAGCTGCGCTCCCAGCTGCGGATCATCTTTGACGCCGTCAAGGACATCGCCGAAGAAGACCTGGGCCGGGTGATCACCGGCGATGTGTTGTTCCAGGCGATGGGCCCAGACCTGGTGAACTCGGGCGTGCTGCTCAACGAGCTCAACAACCGCATCGCCGGCCTCGATGACGGCAGTGAAGAAGGCAAGCTCAAGCAAAGCCTGTGCGGGCTGGCCTTCCTGATCAGCCGGCTGCCGCGTGAGCAGGGCGCCGACAAAGGGATTCGCGCCACGGCCCGCACCCTGGCCGATCTGATGGTGCCAGACCTGCGCAAGGACAGCGGCCCCCTGCGAAATCAAATCGCCGGCTTGCTGGAGGCGATGGCAGAAGACGGCACCTTGATGAAGGTGGGCGATCAGC